>NZ_JAYMEE010000062.1:463737-466354 GCF_037029245.1 Mesoflavibacter sp. CH_XMU1422-2
GGTTACTCCTGATTCTTGTGAAGGATCGTATATCATTACTAGAACATGGACCTTAACTGATGATTGTGGGAATACTGCTAATGAACAAACACAAACTATTACTGTTACGGATAATACTGCTCCTACTTTTACAGCGCCAGCTGATATCGAAATTTTTACTGATGCGTCTTGTAACTATAATGCGTCGGTTGCACAAACTGGTGATGTTACTGACGAAGATGATAACTGTTCAACTTCTCTTGAGGCAACATTTACTGATGTAGTTACTCCTGATTCTTGTGAAGGATCGTATATCATTACAAGAACATGGACTTTAACTGATGATTGTGGGAATGCTGCAGCTGATCAAATACAAACAATAACTGTTACGGATAATACTGCTCCTACTTTTACAGCGCCAGATGATATTGAAATATTTACTGATGCGTCTTGTAACTATGATGCTTCTGTAACTCAAACAGGTGATGTTACAGATGAAGCGGATAATTGTTCAGCTTCGCTTGAGGCAACATTTACTGATGTGGTTACTGATGGCTCTTGTGAAGGGTCGTATTTCATTACGAGAACATGGTCTTTAACTGATGATTGTGGAAACACTACGACTGAGCAAACTCAAACTATTACTGTTACTGATAATACGGCGCCTACGTTTACGGCACCAGCTGATATTGAAATTTTTACTGATGCGTCTTGTAACTATGATGCTTCTGTAACTCAAACAGGTGATGTAACGGATGAAGCGGATAACTGTTCAGCTTCGCTTGAGGCAACATTTACTGATGTGGTTACTGATGGTCCTTGTGAAGGATCGTATATCATTACGAGAACATGGTCTTTAACTGATGATTGTGGAAACACTGCTACCGAGCAAACTCAAACCATTACTGTTACGGATAATACAGCGCCTACTTTTACGGCACCAGCTGATATTGAAATTTTTACTGATGCGTCTTGTAACTATGATGCTTCTGTAACTCAAACAGGTGATGTAACGGATGAAGCGGATAATTGTTCAGCTTCGCTTGAGGCTACATTTACTGATGTGGTTACTGCTGGTTCTTGTGAAGGTTCATATATAATAACAAGAACTTGGTCTTTAATTGACGACTGTGGTAATGCTGCTGATGACCAAATACAAACAATAACTGTTACTGATAATATAAGTCCAGATATATCTTCATGTGATGTTAAGGATACTATTTTAGAGTGTAATGGAAATGATAATGAAACTATAGCTACAACTTGGAATACTACTAATATAAATGAATTAACTTCTTGTGCTACGGATAATTGTTCTTCTAATTTAACTGTAACATCTGACTTTGACTTTAATAACTTTGTTAGTGCTTGTGGTTTTGGTGGTACTATTACTGTAAACTATACAGTAGCTGATGACTGTGGAAACATAGCCTCTACTTCAGCAACGTTAACTATTGAAGATACTACTCCTCCTACATTTACTGCTCCAGTTGATATCGAGATTTTTGTTGATTCTGATTGTAATTATAGCGCCAACTTATCAATTACCGGTGATGTTATTGATGAAGCGGATAACTGTTCTTCTCATCCAGAAGCTACATATATTGATACATTATCAGACGGTAACTGCGAAGGTTCATATATAATAACAAGGACTTGGTCTTTAGTTGACGATTGTGGTAATGCTGCAGCAGATCAAATTCAAATTATAACTGTTACGGACAACACAAGTCCAGATATATCTGCTTGCGATGTTAAGGATACTTCTTTGGAATGTAATGGAAATGACAATGAAACAATAGCAGCTGATTGGAACACTTCTAATATAAATGAATTAACTTCTTGTGCTACGGATAATTGTTCTTCTAATTTAACTGTAACATCTGACTTTGACTTTAACAACTTTGTTAGTACTTGTGGTCTTGGTGGTACTATTACTGTAAACTATACAGTAGCGGATGACTGTGGGAACATAGCTTCTACTTCGGCGACTTTAACTTTATCTGATACGACTGGTCCTGATTTAGCTAATTGTTCAATTACTGATACTGATGTTGATTGTACTGCTTCTGATAATCAAACTATTGCTGACCAATGGAACGCTGATAATATTGCTGCGCTTCAAGCTTGTGCTTCTGATAGTTGTGCTACAGATATTACGGTAATTTCTGATTACGATTACAACAACTTAAATACCGTTTGTGGTCCTTGTGGTAATATTACTGTTACATATACTGTAACTGATCAATGTAATAATAGTTCTACGGTTTCAGCTACGCTTAATTTTGGTGATGCGACTGGTCCTGACCTATCGGCTTGTACCGTTACTGACCAAACTCTACAATGTGATGGTGATAATAATCAAACTATCGCGGATACTTGGAATAATGATAACATTGCTGCACTTCAAGCTTGTGCTAATGATATCTCAGTTGTTATCTCTTCTAATTATGACTATAATAACTTTGATAGTTCTATTGTTTGTGGTTTAGGTGGTACGCTACCAGTTACATATACTGCTACCGATGCTTGTGGTAATGTAACTACGCTTTCTGCAACGTTAACTATTGAAGATACTACTGCGCCAGACTTAGCGTTATGTTCGGATGTTTCAGATGAAACTATTGAATGTGATGGT
>NZ_JAYMEE010000062.1:466499-466842 GCF_037029245.1 Mesoflavibacter sp. CH_XMU1422-2
TGCTAATAACAGTACTTTAGCATCTAATTGGAATGCGGCTAACATCGCGGCTTTACAGACGTGTCCTACGGATAGTTGTGATGCGGATGCAAACTACACCGTAACGTCTGACTTCGACTTTAACAACTTTGTTAATACTTGTGGACTTGGTGGTACTATCACTGTAAACTATACAGTAGCGGATGATTGTGGAAATATGGCCTCTACTTCAGCAACGTTAACTATTGAAGATACGACTGCGCCTGACTTAGCGTTATGCTCGGATGTTTCAGATGAAACTATTGAATGTGATGGTGCTAATAACAGTACTTTAGCATCTAATTGGAATGCGGCTAACATCGCG
>NZ_JAYMEE010000062.1:466884-467140 GCF_037029245.1 Mesoflavibacter sp. CH_XMU1422-2
GGATGCAAACTACACCGTAACGTCTGACTTCGACTTTAACAACTTTGTTAATACTTGTGGACTTGGTGGTACTATCACTGTAAACTATACAGTAGCGGATGATTGTGGGAACATAGCGTCTACTTCGGCGACTTTAACTTTATCTGATACGACTGGTCCTGACTTAGCGTTATGTTCAGATGTTTCAGATGAAACTATTGAATGTGATGGTAACAATAACAGTACTTTAGCATCTGATTGGAATGCGGCTAACATC
>NZ_JAYMEE010000062.1:467150-467511 GCF_037029245.1 Mesoflavibacter sp. CH_XMU1422-2
GGCGTCTACTTCGGCAACTTTAACTATTGAAGATACAACTGCGCCAGACTTAGCATTATGTTCAGATGTGGCTGATGAAACTATTGAATGCGATGGTAACAATAACAGTACTTTAGCATCTAATTGGAATGCGGCTAATATCGCGGCTTTACAAACGTGTCCTACGGATAGTTGTGATGCAGATGCTAACTATACCGTAACGTCTGACTTCGACTTTAATAACTTTGTGAGTGCTTGTGGTCTTGGTGGTACTATCACTGTAAACTATACAGTAGCGGATGATTGTGGAAACATAGCTTCTACTTCAGCAACGTTAACTATTGAAGATACAACTGCGCCTGACTTAGCGTTATGTTCAGAT
>NZ_JAYMEE010000062.1:467521-547251 GCF_037029245.1 Mesoflavibacter sp. CH_XMU1422-2
TAATACTTGTGGTCTTGGTGGTACTATCACTGTAAACTATACAGTAGCTGATGATTGTGGAAACATAGCTTCTACTTCAGCAACGTTAACTATTGAAGATACAACTGCGCCTGACTTAGCGTTATGTTCAGATGTTTCAGATGAAACTATTGAATGTGATGGCGCTAACAACACTACTTTAGCATCTGATTGGAATGTTGCTAACATCGCGGCTTTACAAACGTGTCCTACGGATAGTTGTGATACGGATGCTAACTACACCGTAACGTCTGATTTCGACTTTAATAACTTTGTGAGTGCTTGTGGTCTTGGTGGTACTATCACTGTAAACTATACAGTAGCGGATGACTGTGGAAATATGGCCTCTACTTCAGCAACCTTAACTATAGAAGATACAACTGCGCCAGACTTAGCGTTATGCTCGGATGTGGCTGATGAAACTATTGAATGTGATGGTAACAATAATAGTACTTTAGCATCTGATTGGAATGCGGCTAATATTGCGGCTTTACAAACGTGTCCTACGGATAGTTGTGATGCAGATGCGAGTTATACCGTAACGTCTGACTTCAACTTTAATAACTTTGTTAGTGCTTGTGGTCTTGGTGGTACAATCACTGTAAACTATACAGTAGCGGATGACTGTGGAAACATAGCCTCTACTTCGGCAACCTTAACTATTGAAGATACGGTTGGTCCAACATTAGTAAGTCAATTAGATTTACCTTCAGATGTTGTTTGTTCTAACATTCCAGAAGTTCCTGAGTTAACTTTTGAAGACAACTGTTCGAACCAAGAAATTGAATTTACTTTTGAAGAAACTTCAACATACACTGGTGAAGAAGAAATGTACACTATTACTTGGATTTGGACTGCAACAGATGAATGTAACAACAGTACAGTAATTACACATAATATTAACGTAATCACTGAAAACTTTATAGAAGAATCATTTATTTCAAGATGTTATGAAGATGGTGAAATTGATCTATACAATGAGCTACCTCTTGGATATGACACTGATATGGAATGGACTGTTGAAACAGACGGAATTTCTATTGCAAATGGAATATTTGATCCTTTAGATGTAGATTTAGGAGACTATGTCTTTACTTATACAACAATTGATAATGGATGCTTAAAAACATTTAGATTAACTGTTAATATTAATGAAGACTGTGTTGTATTACCTTGTGGAAGCTTAGACAGAATCAAAATATCTAAAGCTGTAACACCAAATGGAGATGGTTATAACGAAACATTTAATGTTACAGGAGCTTCTGATTGCGGTTTTGTTGTAGAAGTAAAACTATTTAACAGATTTGGTGATGTGGTTTATGAATCTGATAATTACCAAAATGACTGGAGCGGAGTTTCACCTTCATCTTCAATTGGATCTGCAGGAAGATTACCAAATGGTACTTATTACTATGTAGTAGTACTTAAAGAAAGTGGATTAGACCCAATTGCTGGTCCTATATATTTAGGTTCTAAATAAAAATGCTATTAATGAAAAAACTATCAAAATATGGAATAATTGTATTGTTCTTTTTAGGTTGTTTAGAGATAACTGCTCAACAACTACCTCAATTTACTCAATACATGTTTAATACAATATCCATAAACCCTGCTTATGCAGGCAGTAGAGAAACACTAAGTATTGTTGGTCTACATAGAAGTCAATGGGTTGGTCTTGAAGGAGCTCCTACGACTTCTACTGTATCAATACATTCGCCTTTAAAAAATGAAAAAATTGGGCTAGGTGCTACAGCTATAAATGATGAATTAGGTTATGAAAATTTTGTGTACGTAAATGGAGCTTTTTCTTACACAATTCAAGTATCTGAAAAAACTAAATTAGCATTAGGTTTAAGCGCTGGTTTTATACACTATAGCTTAGATAGAGAAGGATTTTTGGATGATCAAAGTGTATCTCAAGATCCATTTTTTAGCAATTTTACAAACCGTTGGAATCCTAACTTTGGTGCAGGCGCATATTTACATCAAAATCGTTGGTATTTGGGTCTTTCTGCTCCTAGAATTATTAATACAAATTATAACGAGTCTGCTTTAGATCCTAACGTAGATTACATAGCATTAGAACGTGTTGGATATTATTTTACTGGTGGATACGTATTTGATTTAGGTGAAAACACAAAACTAAAGCCTTCTACAGTAGTTAAATTTACAAATGGTGCTCCAATAACTTTTGACTTAAGTGCCCACTTACTATTTAATGAAACGTTTTGGATTGGTGGAAGTTATAGATATAACCAAGATACTTCAACAATCGGAGGATTAGCAGATTTCCAAGTTTCGCCACAAATGAGAATTGGATACGCCTATGAACATTATATAACAGACTTAAGGCCTTACACTGGTGGTACACACGAAATATTATTAATGTTTGAGGTGTTTAAACCAACAAAACGTGTTAAATCTCCAAGATATTTCTAAAGATGAAATTAAATTTTACATACTTAATATTATTTTTTGTTTGTCAGTTTTCAATAGCACAAACAAAAGTTGCAGATAATTTTTTTAGAGACTTTAATTATGATAATGCTGCAGAGCTATACAAAGAAGCTTTAAAAAAAGAAGACAGTACAGAACATATTTTATCAAGACTAGGAGACTGCTACTTTAACATTAGTAAAGTAAAAGAAGCTGCTTTTTGGTATAAAAAAGCTATTGATAAATATCCAAACATTAACTCTGATTATGTATATAAATACATTCAAACTTTAAGAGCTCAAAAGAAATATGAAGAAGCTATTGAATTTGTCAAAATTTTTAACAAGAACAATAAAAAAGATAGACGAATAAAAGATATAGAAAAATTTAATCTAGATACATATTCAGAATTATCAAGCACAGAAAAGGTTTATGTAGAAATTGAAAATTTACCTCTAAATACAAAATATTCAGATTTTGGTAGCTTCGAAAAAGATAATAAATTATACTTCTACTCTACTTGGGTTAAAGATTCTATTACAAATGAAAAAGAATTATACGAACTTAATAATGAACCTTATTTAAATATTTTTGAATCTGAAATTACTATAGAAAACAATAAAAAAGTATTTAGTAATGCAGCAAAATTAAATTCTGAAATCAATACTAAAAATGATCACGAAGGTCTTGTTACCATTACAAATGATGGTAATACAATGTATTTTACCAGAAATAATGTAAATAAAAAGGAAAAAAGAAGATATAATAAAAGTGGATCCTCAAATTTAAAACTTTATAAAGCAACTAAAGTTGATAATACCTGGACAAATATTGAAGAATTACCATTTAATAATGAAAACTTTGACTTTACAGCTCCTACCCTTACTCCTGACAATAAGACTTTAATATTTTCATCAAATATGGATACTGGGTATGGTCAAACAGATTTGTATAAAGTAGCTATAAATGATGATGGTACATTTGGGGAACCAATTAATTTAGGCCCAAAAATAAACACAGAAGGAAACGAAAAATTCCCTTTTGTTGCAAAAGATTCTACTCTATACTTTTCTAGTGATGCTAATATTAACCTAGGTCTTTTAGATATTTTTGAATCTAATATTTTAAAAACAAGTACAAATATTGATGTTAAAAATTTAGGAGCTCCGTTTAATAGTTCTTTTGATGACTTTTGCTATTTCATAGATACAGAAACAAATACAGGTTATTTTTCTTCAAACAGAGAAGGAGGACAAGGCGGAGATGATATTTATGCATTTGGTAAACTTAAATGTGAGCAAATTGTAAAAGGTTTAATTAGAGATGAATTAACTAATGAACTGTTATCTAAAGCTACAGTCTCTTTAATTAATATAGATGGTAAAATCTTAGAAAGATATCAAACAAAAGAAGATGGTTACTACGAATTTAAAATAGATTGCGAGAAAACTTATACTATTTTGGCTGAGAAGCCTATTTACAGACCTGATAAAATAGAGTTTGAATCTACTGCAATTAACCAAGAAGAAACTGAAATTGATTTATCATTAAAACCACTTATCATCGATAATGAGATTGTAATTAATCCAATATTTTTTGACTTTGACAAATCTAATATTAGACCAGATGCTGCTTATGAGTTAGAAAACATAGTTGCTGTTATGAGAGAACATCCAAAAATGGTTATTAAAATCGAATCTCATACAGATAGTCGTGGTAATGATAATTATAATATGAAATTATCTGATAGAAGAGCTAAGTCTACTAGAGATTATTTATTTTCTAGAGGCATAGCAAAAGACCGAATACAAAGCGCTATTGGTTATGGGGAATCTCAAATATTAAATCGTTGCAAAAACGGCGTTAAATGTACAGATGAAGAACATGAAGAAAACAGACGATCAAAATTTATTATAACAAATAATTATAAATAAAAAAAGCCTTCCAAATTGGAAGGCTTTTTTTAACTATTATCCTTTATTATTTTTTTATAAAAATATTTGTAAAATACCATTTGTCGTTAGCATTTTTTTCTGCTGATATCTCAAAATGACTAAAGTCTCCTTCTATGGTTTGTCTATGTCCTTCACTGTTTAACCAAGCATTTACTACAGAATTTGCACTAGAATAACCATATGCAACATTCTCTGACACAGATTGGGCATCTGCATTAGCTTGTAAGTAAGCTTTTCTATTATAAAAGTAGTCATGGTTTACTTCATCAATTTCAATCATATAATCTGTATGAGAATATGCTTGACCTTTAATAACATCAATACTTTCTAAAGGATTTAGTCCTACACTAATTCTGTGCTGATTGATTAATTCTAAAATTTCAATCTCAATAGTTTTAGCTTCAGGGATAACAACATCTTTGTTGCTAACTACATTTTGTTCATCATCTAATGTATCTGTGCTACAAGAAAACAGTGAAATAGTTAAGAAAAAAACAGTAAGTAGGTTAAGTGTTAGTTTCATAGTTTTAGGGTTAAAAATTTAGGGCAACACTAAAATAGAAACTGAAAATCGTTTAATATGTTAAAAAAATGTTAAAATCGATGAAAAACACTCTTTTTAACCTTTTTTATTACACTTAATCGATAAAATTAATAATAAACATGTATTTCATCGGATATTTATGGAGATAATCTTTTCTTAACCCAATCGTAATTTTCTTCTAACGTATATAAAATTCTATCATGTAACCTATTAGGCCTACCTTGCCAAAACTCAATAGAAATTGGTTTAACAATATAACCACCCCAAAATTCTGGTCGTTCTACTTCTTTGTCTTTATATGCTAATTCTAAAGCTTTTAACTTATTTTCTAACACATCTCTACTTTCTACAACTTCACTTTGATTTGAAGCTAACGCACCAAGTTGACTTCCTTTTGGACGAGATTCGAAATAACCATCACTTAAATTTGCTGCTATCTTTTCTGCTTTACCTTTAATAATTATTTGTCTTTCGGCTCCATGCCAAAAAAAAGATAAACAAATATTAGGGTTATTCGCTATTGCTTTTCCTTTTTCGCTTTGATAATTGGTGTAAAATATAAAACCTTCGTAAGTAAATTTTTTAAGAAGTACTACCCTATTTTTTGGGTAACCGTCTAAACCAATAGTAGATACTGTCATGGCATTAGTTTCATCTTGCGGAAAATGTTGGTCTACTTCATTAAACCAAGTTCTGAAGAGTTCTAAAGGGTTTTCTGGTGTGTCTTTTAGGAGTAATTCGCCCTTTTCGTAGGACTTTCGGTAATTGCTTAAATCTTTTTCCATAAATTTAATTTGAATGTAAATTTACAAGATTTAAATTTTAAATGTTAGTAGGTAATTTGTATTTCGGCTAAAATTCGAAAACTTTTCCATCTTCAGCTAATTCTACATTGTTAAAAATAGTCTGAGCTTCTATTTTAAAATCTAGTAGATTATCATATCTAGTTGAATAGTGTCCTAATATCAACTGCTCTACGTTGGCTAATTTGGCTATTGTTGCGGCTTGTACAGCTGTACTGTGCTTTGTTGGAGCTGCTAGCTTTGCATGTTTTTCTAAAAATGTAGATTCATGATAAAGCGCTGTAGCATTTTTTATAATAGGCACTAAAGCTTCGTTATAAGCTGTATCACTACAAAATGCATAACTTTTTGGTTGTGGTGCTGGTAAAGTTACCGTTTGGTTTTTTACTATTTCTCCTTTTTTATTTGGTACATCTGCACCTTGTTTTAATTTACGATAATATGCTACGTCAATATCTTCATTAAGCACTGCATTCATATCCAACTTGCGTTCTCCCATTTTTTCTTTAAATAAAAAACCGTTGGTATATATGCGATGGTCTAATGGTATTGTATGTACTTCTACTTTTTCGTCTTCAAAAATAAGCTCTGATGATGTTGAAGTTAGCTCATGAAAGTATAAATTATAGTTAGTCCAAGACTGGGCTAACTTCATTTGTAATACAATGACTTCTTTTAATCCTTTTGGTGCGTGAATATGTAAATCTGCTTCACGACCTAATAATCTAAATGTAGATATTAAGCCTACTAAACCAAAAAAATGATCGCCGTGCAAATGAGAAATAAAGATATGCTTTATGCGGTTAAATTTTATTTTATGTTTACGCAATTGTACTTGTGTTCCTTCTCCACAATCAATTAAAAATAAATGATTTTTAATTTCTAAAACTTGAGATGTAGGATTTGTAAAAGTACGTGGTGTTGCGCTGTAACAGCCTAAAATATTTAACTTCATAAGTTGAATTTAAAATCCTAGATCGCGCTCCATTTCTTCCATTTCAATAATATCGTGTGCTTCTTGAAGTGTTGGCACTATTACTATTTCTTCTGGAGTTTTATCTACATCTATACCTTCATTTACAATCACAAAAGAATGTTTTGCTGCACGATGTTGATTAGAAACTCTTAAAAACTCTATAATTTGTTCTAAAGGAATAGGTTTTATTGTATTTAAATTAACAATGATGTTATTGTTTTTAAATTTTGGATAAAGAGCCTCTATTTTTTTTACTAATTCTATAACCGAAGCATTTTCTTGGGTTATGGTTGTTATGTTTTCGTTTTGATCTATAATCATAACTTAATTTTTAATTTTTGAAGCTAAAAGATAGATTACAGCCATTCTTACAGCTACACCATTTTGGACTTGGTCTAAAATTATAGCTTGCTTTGAGTCTGCAACATCACTAGTAATCTCTACACCACGATTTATTGGTCCTGGATGCATGATTGTTATTTCTTTATCTAAGCTGTCTAATAACTCTTTATTAACTCCAAACTGTTGGGTATATTCTCTTGTAGAAGGGAAATAACTAATATCCATACGCTCGTTTTGTACACGCAACATATTTGCTACATCACACCAATTTAAAGCTTTACGAAGGTTGGTTTCTACCTTTACTCCTAACTTATCAATATGTTTTGGCAATAATGTTTTAGGTCCACAAACCATTACGTTTGCGCCTTGAAGTTTTAAAGCAAAAATATTTGATAAAGCCACACGACTATGCAAAATATCTCCTACAATAACTACATTTTTTCCTTTTACACTACCTAATCTTTCTCTAATAGAATACGAATCTAAAAGCGCTTGTGTTGGATGCTCATGCGCACCATCTCCTGCATTTACAATTGCTGCGTCTACATGTTTTGACAAAAAAACACCTGCACCAGGATTAGGGTGACGCATTACTACCATATCTACTTTCATAGATAGGATATTATTTACTGTATCTATTAAGGTTTCTCCTTTTTTTACTGAAGATTGTCCTGCTGAAAAGTTAATGACATCTGCTGATAGTCTTTTTTCTGCTAACTCAAAAGACAGTTTTGTACGTGTTGAATTTTCAAAAAAAAGATTAGCTATAGTTATATCTCTTAGCGAAGGTACTTTTTTTATAGGCCTATTAATAACCTCTTTAAAATGATCTGCTGTTTTAAAAATAAGCTCTATATCTTCTTCTTTAAGATATTTAATACCTAGTAAGTGATTAACACTTAATTCGCTCATAGTTTAATTATTTATAAGATATACTGTGTCTTCTTCTTCGTTTTCTTTCCAATGCACTTTAACTTTTTCATTGTTAATGGCATCTACTTGTCTTCCTCTGTAATCTGGTTGTATTGGTAAATGTCTACTAAAACGTCTGTCTATGAGTGTTAACAACTCTATTTCTGTAGGTCTACCAAAACTTTGTATTGCTGTTAATGCAGCACGAATACTGCGTCCTGTATATAATACATCGTCAATAAAGACTACTTTTTTGTCTTCTACTACAAAGTTGATTTCTGTCTTATTTGCTTCTAAAGGTTTATCACTTCTTCTAAAATCATCTCTATAAAACGTAATATCTAAATGCCCTAATTGAAGATTTTTGACTTTATATTCTTTGGTTAAAATTTCAGCTAACCTATTTGCTAAAAATTTTCCTCTGGGCTGAATTCCTATTAAAACAGTATCTAAAAAGTCGTTATGATTTTCGATAAGTTGACAAGCCAATCTGTGAAGAATGATGTTTATTTCGGTTGCATTAAGTAGCACTCTTTGACTCATAGTGTTTTCCAAACGGGTTTGGTTAACAAAGGTAAAGTAAAATATGATAAGTTAAAAGGTGTTTTTTATATAAAAAAAGCCTCTCAAAAATTGAGAGGCTTTTAAATTATATAAAATTAAGTAAGATTACTTACCGTCCATTTTATCTTTTAATGCTTGTAAAGCTTCGTTTGCATCACCTAAAGTTGGTTTTGCTTCTGCAGCTTGAGCTTCTGCTTTTTTAGCAGCAGCTTTTACGTTAGCAATCTCTTCTTCTTTAAATACAGCAGTATGAGATGCTACAACACGCTTAAATTCTTTATTAAATTCAATAATTTTAAATTCAGCAGTGTCACCTTTCTTAAGCATTTTTCCGTCTTCTTTTTCCATGTGACGAGATGGTACAAATGCAACGATGTCTTCGTTAAACTCAATTGTAGCTCCTTTATCTACTACGTCTGCAATTTCTGCAGTATGAGTAGTACCTAAAGCAAATTCAGATTCGTATTTGTCCCAAGGGTTTTCTGTAGTTTGTTTGTGACCTAAAGATAATTTACGTCCTTCAACATCTAATTCTAATACAACTACATCTAACTTATCGCCAACGTTACAGAACTCTGATGGATGTTTTATTTTCTTAGTCCAAGATAAATCTGAGATATAAATTAATCCGTCAATACCTTCTTCTAATTCTACAAATACTCCAAAGTTAGTAAAGTTACGTACAGTACCAGTATGTCTAGAACCTACAGGATACTTTGTAGTAATATCTGTCCATGGATCTGGTGTTAATTGCTTAATACCAAGAGACATTTTACGGTCTTCTCTATCTAATGTTAAGATTACTGCTTCTACTTCGTCACCAACGTTAACAAAGTCGTTAGCAGAACGTAAGTGGGTAGACCAAGACATTTCAGATACGTGTACTAAACCTTCTACACCTTCTGCAACTTCGATAAATGCACCGTAATCTGCGATTACAACTACTTTACCTTTTACTTTGTCACCTACAGCAACTTCTTCTCCTAATGCATCCCAAGGATGTTTAGATAATTGCTTAAGACCTAATTGGATTCTTGACTTATCTTCATCAAAGTCTAAGATTACAACGTTTAATTTTTGGTCTAACTCAACGATTTCGTTTGGATGGTTGATACGAGACCATGATAAGTCTGTAATATGGATTAATCCATCTACACCACCAAGGTCAATAAATACACCGTAAGATGTGATGTTTTTAACAACACCTTCTAATACTTGGCCTTTTTCTAATTGACCAATAATTTCTTTCTTTTGCTCTTCAATATCTGCTTCGATAAGCGCTTTATGAGAAACAACAACGTTTTTAAATTCGTGGTTAATTTTTACCACTTTAAATTCCATTGTTTTATTTACGTACTGATCGTAATCTCTAATTGGCTTAACATCAATTTGAGAACCTGGTAAGAATGCTTCGATACCAAAAACATCTACAATCATACCTCCTTTAGTACGACACTTAACAAAACCGTTTACGATTTCGCCAGTTTCGTGAGCTTTGTTTACTCTATCCCAAGCTTTAATCACACGAGCTTTACGGTGAGATAATACTAATTGTCCTGTTGCGTCTTCACGAACATCAATTAATACTTCTACCTTGTCTCCTACTGCTAAATTTGGGTTGTATCTAAACTCGTTTAAAGAAATAACACCTTCTGACTTAGCGTTAATGTCAATAATAGCATCACGATCTGTAATGTGTACTACTTCACCTTCTACTACTTCGTCATCTAATGTGTCAACAAAGTTTTCTGATACTAATTTTTCAAATTCTTTTAATTGAGAATCTTCAACTTCATCAATACCTTCTTGGTAATTGTGCCAGTTAAACTCTTTTAAGAATTTTTCAGGGTTTTTTTGTGCTTCAGATACTTCTGGAGCGTTGTTTTGTTTTGCTTCAGTTGCTTCAACCTTTGCGTCTTGTGCTTTTTCAGCCATTTAATTAAAATTGCAATGTTTTTTCTCGCTTTCGCGGAAAGAAAACACTGTGTTTGTATTCTGTGATATTTTGGATTAATTAAGCGATATACCAACAGAAGCGTTAAATTTATTTTTCTTAATTTCCTTTTAAAAATCCAATTCTCGCTAAAAGGAGTGCAAAAATACTACATTTTAGCCATTTTGCCTAATTTTTTTAAAAATTAATTAACTGATTATCAATACACTTTAAATTTGTGTAAACAATAATAAAACAATGTTTTTAATCGGTAATTTTAAACACTTAGTCGATACAGTAAATTTACTTAACCTTTTGTTTAAAAGAACTATTGTTATATTTCATATCTTTATTTAAGAATTAACAATTAAAACTATTTATATGGCAGTTAAAGAAAAATATCAAAGCGTATTAGATTTAGGAGAAAAGTTAAATATCCAAAACGGAGATGTCTGGGTTGAAGACGGAATTTTAAAAGTAAAAGGTACTGCTAATACGCAATACGAAAAAAACTTAATTTGGGACGAAATTAAAGCTGTTTCTGGTGAAGAAGCTCCAACAGATATTAAGGCTAATATTACTGTTGCAGATGAAAGTATTTATGCAAAACATACTGTAAAAAGTGGTGATACATTAGGTAAAATAGCAAAGCATTATTACGGAAATGCTGGAAAATACACAGCAATTTTTGAGGCTAATAAGGACATTTTAAATAATCCTGATGTGATACATCCTGATCAAGAACTTAAAATTCCTAATTTATAAAATTATAAATTGAGAATAAAAAAGCGAACCTTTTGGTTCGCTTTTTTATTTAAAAGGATATCTTATTTATTTAAAGTTTCTTCCACTAGGTTTAGAATCTTTTTAAATTGTTCATCTAAAGTTAAGTTAGAATTATCTATTTCTATAGCATCTTCTGCTTTTACTAAAGGAGAATTTTCACGGTTAGAGTCTATATAATCACGCTCTCTAACATTTTTAAGCACATCTTCATACGTTATATCATCTCCTCTTTCTATTAATTCGTCATAACGTCTTTGTGCTCTAGTTTCGGCAGATGCAGTCATAAACAATTTTAGCTCTGCATTAGGAAAAACTACGGTTCCAATATCACGACCATCCATAACAACACCTTTATCTTTACCCATTTGATGTTGTTGTTTTACTAATTGGTAACGTACTTCTGGTATTGCTGCTACTTTACTTACATAGCTTGATACTTCAAGTGTGCGTATTTGCTTTTCAACATTTTTTCCATTTAAATATACTTCTGCAAAACCTAGATTTGGATTAAACTTAAAACTAATTTCTACGTTACTTAAGTTTGATACTAAAGCGACAACATCAAAATGATCTTTGTCAATCCATCCATTTTGCATAGTATACAACGTTACAGCTCTGTACATAGCGCCAGAGTCTACATATATATAACCTAAGTGTTTTGCTAATTGTTTTGCTACTGTACTTTTTCCTGTTGAAGAAAATCCGTCTATAGCGATTGTTATTTTTTGCACGTTTTAACTTTTAGGCTTCAAAAATAGGGATTAAAATTGATTAAAAAAGATTATGTTTTATTTAAACATCTTTGCATAATTGTTAAACTGAATAAGAAATAACACGCACTTCCTTAATTTGAATTATATTTATCCTTAAATATTAAAACTTATGACTTTTTTCAATAAAATAAAATGGACTCTTGGTATTTTAATGGTTTTTGTTTTAATCGTAACCACAAATCTTATTGACAGAAACAACTTTGTGCGCGTAAAAGACTCTGTAGTGTCTATTTACGAAGATAGACTTGTTGCTAAAAACTTAATTTTAGAGTTTTCAAATTCTATACATAAAAAAGAAGTTGCAGTTGCATTATCAGATTCTACTTTTTTTAAAGTTTCTAATAAAGAAGAAAATAAAAATATAGAAAACCTTATTTCTAAATTTGAAGCTACCAAACTTACTAAAGAAGAAAGTAAAACTTTTAGTAATCTAAAAGAAAACTTACAACAATTAAATAATACAGAATCTAAATATGTTACTTCTAACTTTTCTAGCAAAGAAGACATGTTTAAACAAATAGCTAAGATTAAGAAGAATTTAGATGATCTATCTAAAATTCAACTTTTAGAAGGAAGTAAACAATTGTCAATTAGTAAAAAAGCTATAGATTCGGTTGAATTATTTACACAAATAGAAATTTACTTATTAATATTTCTTGCTATAGTAATACAAATAATTGTGATGTATAATCCAAAAAAAGAAGACAATTAAACACTACTGTAAGTCTATATGCAAACCAAAAAAGTTTGCATCTGTAGCTGCTGTATATTTAGCATGTGTATAACTAAAACGAAGCTTGTTAATTTTTACTGCAAAACCAGCAGATAAACCAGAAAAGTTACGCTGATCAACAACACGAAGCTCTTCTGCTCTTCTAAAATTATATCCTAAACGAATATTAAAACCTTTATCAGGAAATAACTCTGCACCAATAATTGTGTGTCTTAGCACATTATTAAAAAAGCCTACATTTTCTTGCGTTTGATTACCTTCTAAATCTGTGGTTGCTCTTGCTGGATTAGAAACACCGATTGGCCACTCTTGAAGATTTTCAAAAGTAAGATGCCAACGTAACGGGATGTTTTCTAACGTTTGACTTAAGCCAATATTTACTTCTAATGGTAAAGACTCTTGTAAACCTGCGTAGGTTGTGATTTGTGTTCCTAAATTTCTTACTACAAGTGTTGCTTGAAATTCTAAATCTTCATCTATATAAAGTAAGCCTAAATCTGTAGCTATACCAAATGAATTATATTGTTCTAAACGAGACGTTATAAATTTTAAATTTCCTCCAAAATAAAAATCACTATACCCTATTTGTAAAGCATAACCTAAAGATAATGCGGCTTCGCTACCTGTAAAGGTTCCTGTAGGATTACCTTGCTCATCATAACCATCAAAATCTCCATAATTAATATATGTTACACCTGCATGAAAAGTTTGCGTACGCCTATCCCATGTGTAAGCGTATGCTGCTGTACCATAATTAATACCACCTAAATAACTGCTGTAATTAAGTGCAAATTGATTATCCATATTTACATTAATAGTAGACGGATTATAAAGTGCTTGTGTTACATCGTAATCTACATTAGTTAACACTTTACCTCCAAGAGCAGCTTGACGTGGTGATGCAATTAAATTTAAAAATTGGTAAGTAGATTGTCCACCTAATTGCGAAAAGCAATACGTGCTAAAAAGGCAAGCAGTAAACAGGACAACTTTTTTAAACATAAGGTTGCAAAGTAAATAAATCTCTTTTAAAACGTAGTTATAGTTGATTTATTTTTTAGCATAATTTTATTTAAAAATATCTATTATTAATTTCAATGTTTAAGCAATAAAAAAAGCTACCTAAAAAAGGTAGCCTTTACATTATTTTTCAATTTGAAATTATAGCGTTTTTGCGTTTTTGACTTTTTGATTTGTTATTGCTATATCTATAACGTCTCTCATATCTGTAACATAGTGAAATGTTAAACCTTTTAAGTATTCTGGTTTAATTTCTTCTATATCTCTTCTGTTGTCTTCGCATAATAAAATCTCTTTAATTCTAGCGCGTTTTGCTGCAAGAATTTTCTCTTTAATTCCACCAACAGGTAACACTTTGCCTCTAAGTGTAATTTCTCCTGTCATAGCTAAACTTTTCTTTACTTTTTTTTGCGTAAACAAAGACACTAAGGATGTAAGCATTGTTACACCTGCACTTGGTCCATCTTTTGGCGTTGCACCTTCTGGGACATGAATGTGAACGTTATATTTATCAAAAACATCTGAGTTGATGTTTAAATCTTCGGCATGAGATTTTATGTATTCCATTGCGATTGTTGCCGATTCTTTCATGACTTTACCTAAGTTACCAGTAATATTTAAAGCGCCTTTTCCTTTAGACAAGATAGATTCTATAAACAAAATATCACCACCAACTCTTGTCCAAGCTAATCCAGTAACAACACCTGCAACGTTGTTGTTTTCGTATTTATCACGTTCTAATTTTGGTCCACCAAGTACATCTATAACATCTTCGTTTGTAACTTTAATATTGTACTCTTCTTCCATAGCAATATTTTTTGCTGCGTGACGCACCATTTTTGCTATTTGTTTTTCTAGACCACGTACACCAGATTCGCGTGTGTAACCTTCAACAATTTTTTCTAATTGCGGCTTACCAATTTTTAAATCTTTATCAGTTAAACCGTGTTCTTTTAACTGTTTAGGTAGTAAGTGACGTTTTGCTATTTCAACTTTTTCTTCGATAGTATAACCTGTAACGTTAATAATTTCCATACGATCTCTTAACGCTGGCTGAATGGTATTTAAACTATTTGAAGTAGCTATAAACATTACTTTTGATAGATCGTAACCCATTTCTAAGAAGTTATCATGAAACTCGCTATTTTGTTCTGGATCCAAAACTTCTAACAATGCAGAAGATGGATCGCCTTGATGCGAATTTGATAGTTTATCAATTTCATCTAAAACAAACACAGGATTTGAAGTTCCTGCTTTTTTAAGACTTTGAATAATACGACCTGGCATTGCACCAATATACGTTTTACGATGACCTCTGATTTCTGCCTCGTCACGTAATCCTCCTAAACTCATACGCACGTATTCTCTACCTAAAGCTTCTGCAATAGATTTTCCTAAGGATGTTTTACCAACTCCTGGAGGACCGTAAAGACAGATGATTGGCGACTTCATATCATTACGTAGTTTTAAAACTGCTAGATGCTCTATGATACGTTTTTTAACATCGTCTAAGCCATAATGGTCACGATCTAATATTTTTTGTGCACGTTTTAAGTCAAATTTATCTTTGCTAAACTCATTCCAAGGTAAATCTAAAAACAGGTCTAAATAGTTACGTTGAATAGAATACTCGGCAACCTGCGGATTCATGCGTTGCATTTTTGATAATTCTTTTTCAAAATGCTTTGCTACTTTCTCGTCCCAGTTTTTAGATTTGGCACGAGTTTTCATTTCTTCTATTTCTTCAGCATTTCCGCCACCAAGTTCTTCTTGAATGGTTTTTAATTGCTGATTTAAGAAGTATTCACGCTGTTGCTGATTTAAATCGCTTTGTACTTTTGATTGAATATCGTTTTTTAACTCTAGTTTTTGAAGCTCGATATTCATATAACGTAACGTCTCTAAAGCTCGATCTTTTAAATCGTTTATCTCTAATAGTTTTTGCTTTTCTTCAACAGATAAATTCATATTTGAAGACACAAAATTGATTAAAAACGATTCGCTTTCTATATTTTTTATAGCAAAAGTCGCTTCAGTAGGAATATTTGGACTATCCTTTATAATTTGAACTGCTAAATCCTTAATGCTTTCAATAATTGCATTAAATTCTTCGTTTTTAACAGCTGGTGTAGCTTGTGCTACTTCTTTTACTGTTGCTTTAATATAAGGATCTTCGGTTAGAACTTGGTCTATCGCAAAACGCTTTTTACCTTGAATAATCACGGTTGTGTTTCCGTCAGGCATTTTAAGCACTTTTAAAATACGAGCTACAGTACCTGTTTGATGAATATCGGTAGTTTTTGGGTCTTCTACATCTTCGTCTTTTTGTGCCACAACACCTATTACTTTTCCGCCTTTATTAGCGTCGTTTATAAGTTTGATAGACTTGTCTCTTCCTGCTGTAATAGGAATAACGACACCTGGAAAAAGTACTGTATTACGCAAAGAAAGTATTGGTAAACTTTCTGGTAATTCTTCTTTATTAATTTTTTCTTCGTCTTCAGGAGTCATCAATGGAATTAATTCTGAGTTTTCATCAAAATCCTGCAATGACAAACTGTCAAGTGATATAAAATTAGATTTTTTCATAAGTATATTTTGAGTCAAAATGTCATTAAAAAGTAATGGTTTCGACTTTTATAGTTTTAAATTGAATTATTCAAATCCTATAAAACATTGATATACTAGCTATTAATGTTAAATTAGAATGCAATAACATTATATAAATTTCAATTAACGTGCCACTTCTTTATTCCTTTTAAAAAGTTGAAACTTTAAAATTGAAAAGAATTTTGAAAATTTTTTAAAGAAAGTGTAACAATGATTATTAAATTAACTCTTTATAATAAACCATCACATTTTTGACACTAACTAATCATAATACTGAACAACTTGTTATGCTTTGTGTATCTGGTAACCAAAAAGCCCAAATGGAGCTTTACAACAGGTATTACAAAGGATTGTATAACACGTCGTACAGAATTGTAAATGACAGTTTTGAAGCTGAAGATATTATGCAAGAATCATTTATCACGGCATTTTCAAAATTAGATAGTTTAAAAGATAAAAAGACCTTTGGTGGCTGGTTAAAGCGTATTGTAATTAATAACAGCATACAAGCTTATAATAAAAATAATAAGCAACACGATGTCGCTTTAGATGATGTGCTTTATAAAGTTGAAGACCATCAAGGTATTGATACAACTGTTGAAATAACAAACATAAAAGTGCAACAAGTATTAGAAGCTTTAAATCTTTTAAAATCTAATTACAAAGTGGTCTTAACCCTAAATTTAATTGAAGGTTACGATTATGAAGAAATTGGAGACGTAATGAATATTAGTTACGCTAATTGCAGAACTATGATATCTAGAGCCAAAGACAGTTTAAGAAAAAAATTAGAACAATTAAATTAATTGTTATGAGTAAAGATAATTTAGAACATTTATTTAAAAACTTAGAAGGACAATTTGATGTAGAAACACCAAAAAACGGTCATGAAGCACGTTTTTTAGAAAAATTAAATGCATTAGAAAACACCAAAACTATTGCACAAAAAGATTCTAAAACGTACTGGAAACCTTTATTAGCTGTAGCAGCTTCTATTGTTCTAATTATTTCTATAAGTTTTGGTGTGCAAGCTAAAGAACAACCTAAAGATTTAGCTAGTGTATCACCAGAAATGGCAGAAACACAACAGTTTTTTACCAATGCTATTGCTTTTGAAGTTAACAAATTAAAAGCAGAACAAACCCAAGAAACTAAAACAATTATTAACGACGCCTTAAAACGTCTAAACGAACTAGAAAAAGAATACGACAACCTTAAAATTAGCTTACAAGAAAGTGGCGAAGATCAACTAGTTATTTATGCTATGATCACCAACTTTCAAAACAGAATAGACATTTTAAAAACAACATTACAATATATTGAAGACCAAAAAGAACTTAAACAAAATAACTATGAAACTACTATATAAACTAACATTACTGCTACTCTTACCTGCAGCTATTTTTGCTAATAATGATAATGATTGGAAAGGTAAACACACCAAGAAAAAAACTATAAAAAAAGAATATAACGTCTCTAAAGACGCTACGTTAAAAATAGATAATCGTTATGGCAACCTTGATGTTGTTACTTGGAACGAAAACCGAATTGTTTTTGAAATCACTATTACTACTAACGGTAATGACGAGGACAAAGTACAAGATAAATTAGATGATATTGATGTAAATTTTTCTGCGACTTCAAACTATGTCTCTGCAGAAACACAAATTGGTAAATCTAAAAGCAAATCTTGGTGGAATTGGGGCAACAGCAACAATGTTAACATTCAAATTAACTACCTAGTAAAAATACCAATT
Organism: Mesoflavibacter sp. CH_XMU1422-2; assembly: GCF_037029245.1. Lineage (NCBI taxonomy): Bacteria > Pseudomonadati > Bacteroidota > Flavobacteriia > Flavobacteriales > Flavobacteriaceae > Mesoflavibacter > Mesoflavibacter sp. CH_XMU1422-2. Next base: position 485,684 of record NZ_JAYMEE010000062.1, read on the forward strand.
ACTAATAATGTAGATTTAAATAATGACTACGGAAGCATACTTCTTGGAACATTACAAGGTCACGCAACCATTAATTGTGACTACGGAAAAATTACCACAAAAGAGCTTTTAGCAGACAATAATAATATCTCTTTTGACTATACAAACAATTGCTATTTTGAATATATAAAAAGCGGAAAAATAAACGCAGATTATAGCGGGTTTACCGTTGCTAAAGCTAAAAAAATAGACATTGTTGCAGATTACACCAATTCGTTAGTAGAAATTGCTGAAGATGTCTCGTACAACTGTGATTACGGAAGTTTACGCGTTAATAACGTCAATAATTTTTCAGGAAATGGTGACTATTTAACCGTAGTTTTAGGTGATGTCTATAAAAACGTCAATATAGAAGCCGATTACGGTTCAATAAAAATTGGAAAAATGACTAAAAATGCTGGTAATGTATCTATAGACTCAGATTACGTAGGCATTAAAATAGGTATTGACAACGATTACAGTTTTGATTTTGAAATTGACTTAGATTATGGTGGATTAAACGGTGATGATGATAGTTTTGAATTCAATATGAAAAGTGAACGCTCTACAAGTAAATACTATAAAGGGTATAAAAACACTAAAAATTCTGGTAATTTAATTACTATAAAATCAGACTACGGAAGCGTATCTTTCGATAATAAATAATAACATTAATCATAAAACCATATACAATGAAATCTTTAAAAATCACATTATTATTAGCAATTGCGCTAGTTAGTATTAACACTGCATGTGCCCAATGGGGAAACAAAAAAGTAAGAGGTAACGGAGATGTTACTACCATTACCAGAACAACATCTAGCTATGACAACGTAAAATTAGCAGGTTGGATGGATTTTGAATTAGTTAAAGGTAAAGAAGGTAAAATAACCCTAGAAGGAGAAAGCAACTTATTAGATTATATCATTACAGAATCTGAAGGAAACAGCTTAATAATAAAAATAAAAAACAATATTAACCTTAAGCCTACTAGCAATAAAGGAATAAAAATTACTATACCTTTTACAGATATTAACAAAGTAACACTATCTGGTTCTGGAGATGTTACTTGTAATACTACAATAAAATCAAGTAATTTTGAAACACGTCTTTCTGGTTCTGGAGATATTACATTAGATATCAATGCAAATGACACCGAAGTAGTTGTAACTGGTTCTGGAGATATTAACCTATCCGGAAAAACAGAAAAATTAGAAGTGTCTGTAACAGGATCTGGAGATTTTGATGGAGGAAATTTAAGCGCAAATTACACAGAAGCTAAAGTAACAGGATCTGGAGATATCGTTGTTGTTGCCAATAAAGAGATTGAAGCAAGAGTCACAGGATCTGGAGATATAGAATATAAAGGCAATCCAGAAAAAGTATCAAAAAAAGTAACTGGTTCTGGTGATATTAGTAATTAAAAACTATAGTTAGTATAAATAAAAAAGCCACTATTTAAATAGTGGCTTTTTTATGTTTCTTATATATTACTAATTTACTTTTTGCCATATAGATTCTGCTACAATATCTATTTCTGTTTCAAATCCGTTATTAGACTGCAATGTTGTTTGATTTTGAGAAAATGTTAGCGTTTGCCCATCTGCACTAATGCTATAATTGCTAGTTTGATTATCCTCAAAAGCAGATTGATCTACACCTTCAAATGAAAAATCAAAAAAAGCACCTTCTGTAGTAATCTCATTACCGTCTGTTGTGTAAGATCCTGATCCTGTAACATCTGTTAATGTTAGATTATCTTGTTGAGAAATTCCTCCAGCCTCAATAAATGTATCATAACTATAACTACCTGTTGTAGTAAATTCAGTTTCAGTAAAAGTAACCTGATAATCTGTTGAAGTAGAACTTACTAATATTTCTGTTATCATATCTCCGGAAGGAAGAGTAGCAGAATTTAGCATATCTACATCAAAACTAACAAGATCCCAAGTTCCTACTAAATCTGTATTATTAGAACTGTTATTGCTATTATTTATACTATTAATAGACTCTTGGTCATAATCCAAAGGTTCATTTTCACAAGTAAAAGCAGACAATAAAATAAATAGTGACAGGAAAGGTAAAAGTGATTTTTTCATTATAAAAATTAGTTGATTGTTATACAAACATAAAAAATTATTCTAGTTTTTGTTGTTTTAACACCCTAAAAAGTAATATAATACCTATTAAAAAGAATATAAATAAGAATAAAATTGAATTACGCATACTTCCTGTAATCTGATCTATTGTTCCATAAATAATCATTCCTATAACGATACCTATTTTTTCTGCAACGTCAAAAAAGCTAAAATAGGATGTTGTATCTTTTGTTTCTGGTAAAAACTTAGAGTATGTAGATCTTGCTAAACTTTGTATACCACCCATAACAAATCCTACACAACTCGCTGCAATGTAAAATTGTATTGGTGTTTCCATAAAATAGGCATAAAAGCATAAACCCATCCAAATAAAATTAATTACTATAAGTGTTTTTATATTTCCAAATTTTGAGGATGCTCTTGAGGTTAAAACAGCTCCAACAATAGCTATGACTTGAATAATTAATATACTACTTATTAATCCCATTGTCTTAGCATCATCGCTTCCCCAATTAATTTCTTCTTCTCCAAAATATACAGCAACTAACATAATAGTTTGTACAGCCATACTAAACACAAAAAATGCTTGTAAATATTTTTTAAGCAATCTATTTTGTTTTAAAGCTTTCCAAACCACTTTTAGTTCTTTAAAACCATCTAAGACAACTTCTTTGGTTACTTTATGACCTTTAGATGTTCCTTTTGGTAACCAATAAAAGCTATACTGACTAAAACCAATCCACCAGATTCCAACCATGACAAAAGAATAGCGCATCATATCCATTTTTTGACCATCTTCTGCAGTCATAACCATTATTAAATTGATTATTAACAATATAACACTGCCTATATAACCTAAACTAAATCCTTTAGCACTTATACTATCTTGTTGTTCAGGAAAAGCAATGTCTGGTAAATAAGAATTATAAAACACCAAACTTCCCCAATAACCAATTAATCCCATAAAATAGAACAGAAGACTAATGTAAATATGATCTAAACTAAAAAAATATAATCCTATACAGCCTAATCCACCTACATAGCAGAAAAACTTAAGAAAGTTTTTTTTATTACCAACATAATCTGCTATTCCAGATAAAATTGGAGATGTAAAAGCAACAACCAAAAAAGTAAAAGCTGTAATAAAAGTAATTAACGCAGTGCTCTTAAACTCAAATCCAAAAGCATTTACAACTTTGTGGGTTTGATTTATAAATAATGCCGAATAAAATATTGGAAATATAGATGAAGCTATTGTTAAAGTATAAACCGAATTTGCCCAATCATAAAATGCCCAAGCATTAAGTAGTTTTTTACTTCCTTTTTGAAGGTTTTCCATTTGATTTTTAGTTAGGTTATGCTTAAAAAAAAAGCTGTTCTTAATAAGAACAGCTCCGAAAGTAATTAAAATATTTTTATTCTCAATTAGTATTTTCCTAAAGGTCTAAAACTAGACACACCAAATTTTTTAGCTTCAGCTTTTGCTTGAGGCGCTAATGCTGTTAAATTATCTATTCTTGATTCATTAGCTGGATGTGTACTTAATATTTCTGGTGGTGCTTGTCCTCCACTCGCTTGTGCCATACGCTTCCATAACTCTGCTCCTTCCTCTGGATTATAGCCAGCTATTGCTGTTAAATATAATCCTATACGGTCTGCTTCAGTTTCATGACTTCTACTAAAAGGTAGCATTAATCCTACTTGAGATCCTACTCCATAATATTGGTTAAAAGCATTTCTTGTTTGTTCATCTTTTATAGCAACATTACCTGCAACAGCTCCTACTTGTTGTAACATACCAGCACTCATACGTTGTTGACCATGATTTGCTAATGCATGCGCTACTTCGTGCCCCATGATTACTGCTATAGCTGTTTCATTTTCTGCAACTGGTAAAATTCCTGTATAAAATGCAATTTTACCTCCTGGCATAGCCCAAGCATTAACCACATCTTCTTGTATTAAATTATATTCCCATTTATAGTCATTTAAATATCCTGGTTTTCCGTTAGCATTTAACCAACGTTCTGCAGCAACAGCAATACGTTGTCCTACACGTTTAATCATTTCAGACTGTTGTGTTCCAGTAACAACTTTACCTTCAGAAAGTACTTGATTATACTGAGCAAAAGAAGTAGGAAACAATTGAGAGTTTGGTATTAATGCTAATGTCTTTTTTCCTGTAAAAGGATTTGTAGCACAAGAAACTGCCATTAATACTAAAAATGTAAGTGAAGCAATTATTTTATTAATTTTCATAGTTGAAATTTTAAATTCAATCTAATGTACAAAATCTTTCACAAAAATCACTTTAAGCTATGTTAGTATCGTCTTAATGTTTTCGATTAAAAGTCATAAAAATCTGCTAAAATGAAGCTTTGTAATGTCTTAATAATTTAAACGACTTATCTTTAATAAAAACTATGATTATGAAAAAAATAGCTCTACTACTTGTTGTTACCTTAATGTTTAGTTGTAAATCTAAAGGTCAAGACAAAGACGAAAAAAAATCTTTTTCGGTAAGTAAAACTGACTCGCAATGGAAAGCAGAACTTACAGATATGGAATACTATGTTTTAAGAGAAGCCGGAACAGAACGTGCGTTTTCAAGTCCTTTAAATAATGAATACAGATCAGGTACTTTTCATTGTGCTGCTTGTAACACACCTTTATTTAAAAGTGAAAATAAATTTGATTCTGGTACAGGTTGGCCAAGTTTTGATCAAGAAATTAAAGGTAATGTTGCCTTTAGCACTGATTATGACTTAGGATATGCAAGAACCGAAGAACATTGCGCGACTTGTGGTGGTCACTTAGGTCATGTTTTTAATGATGGGCCTAAAGATACTACAGGAAAAAGACATTGTATTAATGGTGTAGCGTTAGACTTTGTTCCAGAAAAATAATCTTTATTTTACGGTTTAAATTTATTCTTATAAGGTCTTATAATTAAACGTGCTTCACGGTCAAACCTAACATAATTATAAACCCAATTTATAAAAACAACAAGTCGGTTTCTAAAACCTATTAAGAAAAATAGGTGAACAAACATCCAAACAAACCAAGCAAAAACACCTTGGAATTTAAATTTTGGTAAATCAACAACTGCTTTGTTTCGACCAACAGTTGCCATACTTCCTTTGTCTATATACTTAAAAGGTTTTAGAGGCTTGTTTTCTATTAAACGTAATAAATTATCACCTAAGTGTTTACCTTGTTGTATGGCTGGTTGCGCCATCATTGGATGCCCATAAGGTGTTTGATCTGTTGTCATTTGGGCTACATCTCCAATAGCAAAAATATTATTAAAACCTTTTACTTGATTAAACTCGTTAACCTGTATTCTATTACTTTTAGACAATAATTCTTCTCCATCAATACCATTAATTGCAGCACCTTTAACTCCTGCAGCCCAAATAACCGTTTCTGCTTCAAAAGTTAAATCACTGTTTGTAGTAACCACATTACCATCATAACCAGTAACTCTAACGTTTTTCCAAACATGCACACCTAAATCTTCAAGAAAATCTTCTGCTTTTTTAGAAGCTTTTTCGCTCATTTCTTTTAATATTCTATCTCCTGATTGTACTAAATTAATCTGTACAGTTCTGGTGTCTAAATCTGGATAATCTTTAGGTAAAATCCCTTTTTTAATTTCTGCTAAAGCGCCTGCAAGCTCTACTCCTGTTGGTCCTGCTCCTACAATTACAAAATTCATTAAAGCATTTCTTTCATGTAAATTTGAAGTTAATAGTGCGTCTTCAAAATTTTCAAGAATTAAGCTTCTTAAGTTTAAAGATTGAGGTATGGTTTTCATTTCCATACTATTATCTTCAATAGATTTATTTCCGAAGAAGTTAGTTTTAGAGCCTGAGGCAACTACTAGATAATCAAATTTTAAACTTCCAATATTGCTAATTACTTTACATTTTTCAGTATCAATTTCTGAAACATCTGCTAACCTAAAATAAAAGTTTGGAAAATCTTTTAATATTTTTCTTATTGGGTACGCAATAGAATCAGGTTCTAATCCTCCTGTAGACACCTGATAAAGAAGTGGTTGAAAATTGTGATAGTTATGTTTGTCTAACAACACAACTTGTAATTCTTTTTTAGATAATTTCTTTGCTAATGCTACACCAGCAAATCCGCCTCCAATAATTACAACTCGCGGAAAACTAGATTTTGGAATATTCATAGATATAAACTTATTACAAAGGTAGTAAAAGTTATAATTTTTGAGGTTGTAAAATTCTTTATTCAAATACGATTTCGTAAATTCGTAGCTTCTAAAAAACGACAAAACTTTTTATAATGAGTAAATACGATATTATAGTTCTTGGAAGTGGACCAGGTGGATACGTTACAGCAATTAGAGCCTCTCAATTAGGTTTTAAAACTGCAGTAGTAGAAAAAGAAAGCTTAGGTGGTGTATGTTTAAATTGGGGATGTATCCCAACTAAAGCATTAATAAAAAGCGCGCAAGTATTTGAATACTTAAAGCATGCAGAAGATTATGGATTAAAGGTAAAAGAAGCTGAAGCTGATTTTGATGCAGTTGTTAAACGTAGTCGTGGTGTTGCTGAAGGCATGAGTAACGGTGTAAAATTTTTAATGAAAAAAAATAAAATTGACGTTATTAATGGCTTTGGAAAACTTAAACCTGGCAAAAAAGTTGAAGTTGATGGTAAAGAATATAGTGCAGAGCATATAGTAATAGCAACTGGCGCACGTAGTCGTGAGTTACCAAACTTACCACAAGATGGTGAAAAAGTAATTGGTTACAGAGAAGCTATGACACTAAAAAAGCAACCTAAAAAAATGATAGTTGTAGGTTCTGGAGCTATTGGTGTTGAGTTTGCTTACGTATACAACTCAATGGGTACAGAAGTAACCATTGTAGAGTATATGGACAGAATTGTACCGGTTGAAGATGAAGAAGTATCTAAACAATTAGAACGTTCTTTTAAGAAAAACGGTATTAAAATTAAAACTTCTTCTGAAGTTGTAAGCGTAGACACATCTGGTGATGGTGTTAAAGCTACAGTTAAAACTAAAAAAGGAGAAGAAGTTATTGAAGCAGATGTAGTATTAAGTGCTGTTGGTATTAAAACTAACATTGAAAATATTGGTTTAGAAGATGTTGGTATTGCTGTAGATAGAGACAAAATATTAGTTAATGATTATTACCAAACTAACATACCTGGTTACTATGCTATTGGAGATGTAACTCCTGGTCAAGCATTAGCACACGTTGCTTCTGCCGAAGGTATTTTATGTGTAGAAAAAATTGCTGGACAACATGTAGAAAAATTAGACTATGGTAATATACCAGGTTGTACTTATTGTTCTCCAGAAATAGCTAGTGTTGGTTTGACAGAACAACAAGCTAAAGATAAAGGTATTGACATTAAAGTAGGAAAATTTCCTTTTTCTGCATCTGGTAAAGCAAGTGCTGGAGGAAACAAAGAAGGTTTTGTAAAAGTTATCTTTGACGCTAAATATGGAGAATGGTTAGGTTGCCACATGATTGGTGCTGGCGTAACGGATATGATTGCAGAAGCTGTTTTAGGTAGAAAGTTAGAAACTACAGGACATGAAGTATTAAAAGCAGTACATCCTCACCCAACTATGAGTGAAGCGGTTATGGAAGCTGTTGCAGATGCTTATGATGAAGTAATTCACTTATAAAATTGAAAACTATTTTTAATAAAAAAGGTTCCAGAAATTCTGGAACCTTTTTTATTTAGTAAGATTGACAATGTATTAAAACATAAATCCAACACCAAATTGCCATACCTCGTTTTTTGCATCTACGTTTTCAAAGACAGTACCATCTTCAAAAATATCTGTGACACCAAAGTTATAACGACCGCTTATAAAAAAGCCATTATTAAACTTATATGCAGCACCTAAAGCTACACTTGTATCAAAGTCTTTTACATTACTATCTTCAATATCTATATCTCCTGCGTTATCGTTTGGTTGATAGTCAATTTCTTCGTTTACCTTAAATCCAAATTGCGGTCCAGCTTCTACAGATAACCCTTCAACTAAATAAACTTTTAATAGTAAAGGTACTTGAACATAATCTAATTGATATTCTATGTTTTCATCGGTGTCAAACACATTATCTTGATCTACTTCTTGGATATCAAATCCTTGACCTGAATAAAAAACCTCTGGTTGAAAAGAAACACGTTCAGAAATAGGAATTTCGGCTACTAAACCAGCATTAAAACTTGTTCTTGACGATAAATCACCAACATCATCTCCGCTAATTGTAGAAGAGTTAACGCCTCCTTTTATACCTAATTGTACAGCTTTTGAATCTGACTGCGCATTCATAAAAGTTAAGCTAGATAATAATACGGCAGTACTTAAAAATAATTTTTTCATTGTATTCATTTTTTTTGGTTTATACAATGAAATTACGAAGACCTTAATTATTAAGATGTTTTATTAACATGGTTTAACAGTAAAAGGATCGCTTTTAACTGTTTTTAATATAGAGAGTAGATTTGCTTTAAATATTTAATATTTGTTTAGAAATTATACTAAAAAAGCGTTAAAACAAACTAAAGAAAACTTTGTATTGCTAGTTCATAACTTTGCAAACCAAATCCTAAAATAACACCTTTTGCATTAGGCGAAATAAAAGAGTGATGTCTAAACTCTTCTCTTCCAAATGTGTTAGAAATATGCACTTCTACAACAGGAGTTTGTATGGCTTTTACTGCATCACCAATACCAACAGAAGTATGTGTATAAGCTGCTGCATTTAAAATAATACCATCATAGTCAAAACCTACGTCTTGTATTTTATTTATAATCTCTCCTTCTACATTAGACTGAAAATGTTCTAAAGAGACATTAGAATACTTATTTTTAATTGTATCTAAAAACTCTGTAAAAGATAAGTTACCATAAACATTAGGTTCTCTTTTACCTAATAAGTTTAAATTAGGTCCATTAATGATAATTAGTTTTTTCATAAAGTAAAAATACAAAAATAAGCGCATAAAAAAACCGAAGCGTTTGCTTCGGTTTTTAATTATTTTAATAGTAAATATTGTATTTACTAATTAGAACTTGTAGTTAACACCAAAAGTTACATTAGTCCAGTCTCCACCAACAGAAAATGTGTTTGTAGCATCATCAGCACCATCAGCTTTTGTAGAATTGAAACCTAAAACACCTACACCAGCTTCGATAGAAAAGTTAGATGATACAAAGTAGTTTAATCCTGCTCCTAAATTAGCACCAAAACCATCACCTTCAACTACTGTAGGGTACTCGTTATCATAAGACATGTAATCTGCAGCTAATTCACCAAATAAAGAAAACTTGCTAGCAGGAGTAAAATAATAACGTCCAAAAACACCAACAGCAAAAGCATTATTGTTAGCATCAGCAGTACCGTTATCAATTTTTGAAGTTGTGTATCCTACTTTAGCACCTAAAGCAATATTTTCTGATAAAAAGTAACCAACTTTTGGAGCTACTTCAAAAGCGTTATCTTTAACATCTCCAGTTGATTCATTACTAAAAGTAACAGATCCTGAAATAAATAAATCACCTTTAGCAAAACCAAAAGTTTGTTCTTCCTGAGCGTTAGCTGTAAATCCTAAAACTGCAAAAGCAGCTGCGAATAATAATTTTTTCATAATTTAAATTTTCATTTATTGATTTAAGGTGGCAAAATTAAACTAGGTTAACCTATCAAACAAGAAAAAAACAGTTAAAAATTTACAAATTTTCCTAAAAACCTAATAGTTAAATAGTTATGATTTTAATTTAAAAATATGTCAAAATATACTTGATTATATAAATAAAAAAACCGAAGCGATTGCTCCGGTTTTTATAACATTATTTAAGTTGATTAAAAGTGAAAAGCAAATCCTATTAAACCTTGAAATGCACTATCAGCTTTTTGGTCATCTAAAGTTACATTGTAACGTACGGTAGGTTCAATACTAACATTTGGAGCTACAAACCAAGCATACCCACCTTGTAAACCAACCCAGTTTGCACTTTCTCCATCTTGAGAAATACCAGTAAAATCAACACCTAAAGGAAATTGACCATCTACATAATATTTTGCGCCTACTTTGTAAGCAAATATTCCGTCATTAAAACCGTCATCAGCATATCCTAATCCTGCTTTTATAGCTAAGTTATCTATTACAAAATAACCCGCTTCTGCTCCAGCAGACCAAGCAGTGTTACCGTCAATAGAAGTTAATGAAAATGCTGTACTTCCTGTTGCCCAAGAACCTGTGTTAGCTTCTATTAACCATGACCCTTTTGATAAAGCAGATGATCCATTGTCAGAATCTTGAGCATTCATCGTTGATAATCCGAATACTGCAAAAGCAGCTAAAAAAAATAATTTTTTCATAATTAATGATTTAATAATTTGATTAATAATACTAATCTATTAATTTTTTTGTATTGATTTTTACATATTAAACAATTAATTAACAAAGTTTTTAACATTTATGTAATATAATAAACACATAAAGTAGATATTATTATTATACTTATTTTTACATAATGAATTGGACACAAGCTAAAACAGATTTTTCTACATATCTTAAAATAGAACGTGGTTTATCAGATAACACTATAAATAGTTATCTCTTAGATGTTGAAAAACTAATAGTATTTTTAAAAGAAAATAATAGTGGTGATAGTCCTTTAAATATTTCAAAAGAAACTATTAAAGAGTTTGTATATCAAACTGCAAAACAGCTTAATGCTAGATCACAGTCTAGATTAATTTCTGGTTTAAAAGGTTTTTTTAATTATTTAGTTTTTGAAAATTACAGAGACGACAATCCTGTAGACCACATAGAAGCGCCTAAAATAGGAAGAAAAATACCCGACACCTTATCCTTAAATGATATTAACAAACTAATTGCCGCTATAGATTTAAGTCATCCACAAGGCACACGCAATAAAGCAATTTTAGAAACACTTTACGGTTGTGGATTAAGAGTTAGCGAGCTAATAAACCTAAAAATATCTGATTTATTTTTTAATGAAGGTTTTATAAAAGTTACAGGTAAAGGAGACAAACAACGTTTTGTACCTATAATGGAACATACACAAAAATATATTGACATTTATAAAAACGAAATTAGAAACCACTTAAACATCAATCCAGAACATTCTGACATATTATTTTTAAACCGAAGAGGTAAACAGCTTACAAGAGCTATGATTTTTACAATTATTAAAAACCTGGCTAAAACAATCAATCTTCAAAAAACAATTTCACCTCATACATTTAGACATAGTTTTGCTACACATTTATTAGAAAACGGAGCAGATTTAAGAGCTATACAATTAATGCTAGGTCACGAAAGTATTACAACAACAGAAATATACACACACATAGACAGAAGTCAATTAACAGAAGTAATTAACAATTTTCATCCAAGAAAGTAAAGTTGTACTTTATCGATTATTTTTTGAATTTCAACATATGTTGAATATATTTGTTCAGAATCCCTTACACTAACTTATTCTTAAATTTAACACAACAGTACAACCTGTATGTCACAGTTATTAAAAGAACTTAAGTTAAAACAATCTAATAACCAATATATTGAAGATGTAAAATGGCAATTAGCCTTAGAGATTTCAAAAGTTGGTATTTGGGATTTTGATGCAAAAGAAAACAAAGTTTTCTTTTCTAAACCTTCAAAAGCTATAATAGGATTTGAAGATGATGATTCCTTTGGCTTTAATGTAAACGATTGGAATGATCGTGTTCATCCAGAAGACAGAGAGCAATATTTTAAAGACTTTCAAGATCATCTTAACGGTTTACTTCCTGATTACGAAAACAAACATCGTGTACTTCATAAAGATGGTACTTACAGATGGGTTTTAGATCGCGGTCAATATATAGAAAAAAATAGTTTAGGAGAAGCTACTAGAGTTATTGGTACCCATGTAGATATAACAGATTATGCTGATAATGAACAGAAAATTAAAGAAACACTAGATTTAATAGCTAAAAAAAATAGTAAACTTCAAAACTTTGCTCACATTGTTACCCACAACCTAAAACAACATGCTGGAAATTTTGAAAGTTTACTAGAGCTTTATGATGAAGCTAAAAATGAAGAAGAAAAAACAGAAATGTTAGATTACATGAAAACTCTTTCAAAATCATTAACAAAAACTATAAATGATTTAGGTGAAATTGTTTCCATACAGTCTAAACCAGAAGAAACAAGTGAAGACATTAAACTCAACACCAAAATAAATAACGTTTTAAAAGATTTAGAATATTTAATTTCAGAAAAGAGCGCTAATATAAAAGTTAGTGTTTCTGACGATTGTAACGTTAATTTTAACAAGTCTTATTTATATAGTATATTACAGAATCTAGTAACCAATGCAATTAAATATAAACATCCTAAACGTAATCCTGAGATTTTAATTGCTTCTGAATCTTTCGATACACACACAAACTTAGTTGTAAAAGATAATGGTATAGGAATTAACTTAGACAAGTTTGGAAAAGACCTTTTTGGTTTATACAAAACATTTCATAATAATCCAGATGCTGAAGGTGTTGGTCTATATTTAGTAAAAAATCAACTAGAAGCCTTTGGCGGCTCTGTAGATGTAGAAAGTATAATTAATGAAGGTACAACCTTTACACTTCATTTACCTAATCAAAAAATCCAGCACTAGGCTGGATTTTTTTTTTTTAATTCTCTGTTATATTTTTTGTTTACTTAGCAATATTTATTGCTCTTGTTTCTCTAATAACAGTAACTTTAACTTGACCTGGATAAGTCATATCTGTTTGTATTTTTTGAGAAATATTAAATGATAAATCAGCAGCATTTTGGTCGCTCACTTTTTCGCTTTCTACGATAACACGTAACTCTCTACCTGCTTGTATTGCATAAGCTTTTTTAACACCGTTAAAACCAAAAGCAATTTCTTCTAAGTCTTTTAATCTTTGAATATAGCTATCTAACACTTGTCGTCTTGCTCCAGGTCTAGCTCCAGATATAGCATCACAAACTTGAATAATTGGCGATAATAAAGATTTCATCTCTATTTCGTCATGGTGAGCACCAATAGCATTACATACATCTGGTTTTTCTCCAAATTTTTCTGCCCATTGCATACCTAATATAGCATGAGGTGTTTCCATATCTGCTTCTGCATCTGGCACTTTTCCTATATCATGTAATAAACCTGCTCTTTTAGCTAATTTAGGATTTAAGCCTAACTCTGCAGCCATTACACCACAAAGTTTAGCAACTTCACGAGAGTGTTGTAATAAGTTTTGACCGTAAGAAGAACGATATTTCATACGTCCAACCATTTTAATTAATTCTGGATGTAATCCATGAATACCTAAGTCTATAACAGTACGCTTACCAACTTCTATAATCTCCTGCTCTATTTGTTTTTGTGTCTTTTTAACTACTTCTTCAATACGTGCTGGATGTATACGTCCGTCTGTAACTAATTTATGTAAAGATAAACGTGCAACTTCACGTCTTACAGAGTCAAAACAAGAAAGTATAATTGCTTCTGGTGTATCATCTACTATAATTTCTACTCCGGTAGCTGCCTCTATTGCTCTAATATTTCTTCCTTCACGACCAATAATTCGTCCTTTTACATCATCGCTTTCAATATTAAATACAGATACGCAATTATCTACTGCTTCTTCTGTACCAATACGCTGTATGGTATTAATGATGATCTTTTTGGCTTCTTGTTGAGCTGTTAATTTAGCTTCTTCCATTTTATCTTGGATATAAGCCATAGCATCGCTTTTAGCTTCGCCTTTTAAAGACTCTATTAACTGTTGCTTTGCTTCGTCTGCAGATAAACTAGAGATGACTTCTAATTGTTCTACTTGACTTTTATGTAGTTTATCAAGCTCTGATTGTTTTTTTTCTAATACTTCTATTCTGTGATCAAAATCAATAGATTTTTCTTCGATTTGAGCGTTAAGTTTTTTAGTTTTTGATAACTCACTTGATACTTGAGATTCTTTATCTCTAATACGTTTTTCGGCATCAGACATTTTCTTGTCTCTGCTCATGATTACTTTTTCATGCTCTGCCTTTAGCTCTAAAAACTTTTCTTTAGCTTGTAAAATTTTATCTTTTTTAATGCTTTCTCCTTCTGCATTAGCTTCTTTTACGATAGCTGCTGCAGATTTTTTTGCACTTTTAATTAGCTTTGATGCATTACTTCGTTCTAGCATTTTTGCAATAATAAAACCTATTAAGGCTCCTATTGCGATACCAGCAATTATTAAAATTGTATTATCCATTGTTGATTAATTATATATAAAAAAAGCCTACATTAATTTTGTTTTGAAAAAAACTCCTTAAAAACAAGTTTAGGGCTAACAAACTGATCAAGGATCTGCCCAAATACATAGTATTAGCAGCATGCTTTTACAGCTTAAACTCACCCTTTTTAAAGAATTAACGTTGAGTTTCTCAAAAAGATAATCAATGTAGGCAGTAACCTATTATTTTATGTGTTATGAACGTTTTATTTTATAAACTTAAATGTGTGTCTAACATATTGTTTAAGGTTTTTAACTTTTCTTCAACATGTTCTGACACGTACTCTTTATCTAATATGCTCTGCTCTACTTGACTAGCAAATTGTAATGCGCACATTGCCAATACATCTTGCTTATCTCTAACAGAATAGCTTTGCTCAAATTGCTTTATCATAGCTTCAATTTTTTTTGCAGCTAGTCTTAAGCCTTCTTCTTGGCTTGGTGCAATTGTTAATGGATACACTCTATTTGCTATTGATAACTTTATTTTTAGTGTGTCTGCCATTAATCTTAATATTTTAACTAGACAATTGACTTATACAATGGTCAATTTCTCTAATTAATGCATTTATCTTGAGCTTTGTTTCTCGTTTATCGTTGTCACTGCCAAGTATGGTGTTAGCCATTTTAAGTGTATTATATTTTTCTTGCCAATTATCTAATTCTAGGTCTTTGGCTTTTAACACTGATTGAGATTGTTGCAATGCTTCTTTTAGCTTAGCATTTTCTGCTTTTAAAACTTGCTGTCTCTTTAAGACTTTGCTAATTTTTTGCTCTAGATTATCAACAATGTCTTCAATTTTACTCATTCTGCTAATACCTATACTTATCTTACAAAGTTAATCAAACCGTAGGATTATACAATTGTTTTTTCATAAAATTTTATTTTTAAAAAAAGTGTTTAAAAATCAAATGGTTGGTCTAGTTATTGATTTTTGTTTGCTAATTAAAACCTTATTTCTATTTTAGCAGTAACATGTATTTTATGCGATTTATAACATTTCTCTTTTTATTTTTTTCTAGTTTTATCAATGCTCAAAATATGTACCCGCAAGATTATTTTGCTTCACCTTTGGATGGCGAAACTATTTTAGCTGGTACGTTTGGAGAACTTAGAAGTAATCATTTTCATTCTGGATTAGATATTAAAACTAAACAGCGTGAAGGTTTAAAAGTCTATGCTGCAGCAAGTGGTTATGTTAGCAGAATTAAAATTGCTCATTTTGGATATGGTAAGGCACTTTATATTACTCATCCCAACGGTTATACAACTGTGTATGCACACTTACAACGCTTTTCTGATAAAATTGAAAGTTTTATAAAAAAGAAACAATATGATCAAGAATCCTTTGAGGTTGAAGTTTTTCCTTCTAACAACGAACTCATTTTAACCAAAGGAGAAGTTATTGCTTATTCAGGAAACACAGGTAGTTCTGGCGGACCACATCTTCATTATGAAATTAGAGATAACCTAGAGCGACCTATAAATCCTTTATTGTTTGGCATTAAAGTTAAAGACACTAAAAAGCCAATTGTAAAAAGCATCTACGCCTACCCTATTAACGAATTATCACATGTTAATAATTCAAATTTAAAACAAAAACTACGACTAATTCCGCTTCAAAATGGCGATTATAAAGTTGAAGACATAAAAGCTTACGGCAAAATTGGTTTTGCAATAAATACTATAGACAGACAAGACCTAGCCGCAAATAAAAATGGGGTTTACAAAATTGAAACTGCTTTAAATGGTATGCCTAACTTTACTATTAATTTTAAGCGTTTTTCTTTTGATGAAACCAAGCATCTTAACCGTTTAATAGATTACCCTCATTATTCTGAAAAAAAAGAACGCCTTCAAAAACTATTTTTAGATACTAATAACCCGTTAAGTATGTATGACAATTTAGTAGATGATGGTTATATTATGGTTTACGATTCTATAGCGTCTTTGTACAAAATTAAAGTTGAAGATTTTGAAGGAAACACCACAATTATTGACTTAAATATTAATGGAGACACAACGCCTATTTCTGAAACCTCGACAAACTTCACCTCTCAATATTATATTAACAGAGAAGAAAATGTGATTTTAGAAAAGGATAAAATTACCGTTAACATTCCTAAAGAAACATTTTACGACAGTTTTTTTATGGACTTTCAAGTACATTCTGATACTGTAAAAGTACATGATAAAAACAGAGCTGCTAATAAGTACTTTACAATAAATTATGATATTACAGGTTATTCTCCAGAAGATTTAAAACAAGTGTATATTGCTAGATTAGTTGGTTGGAATAACTATCCAAGCTACTCTTCTACAAAACAAAAAGACAACGTTTTATACACTAGGACTAAAAACTTAGGTACATACTGTTTAGCTAGAGATACCGTTGCACCAATCATAGAACCTGTTAATTTTACTGATGGAAAATGGATGAGTAAATATCGATTTTTAAAACTTAAAATTGAGGACAAGCAAAGTGGTATTTCCAATTACAGAGCAACCGTTAACGGAAAATGGATTTTAATGGAATATGATTACAAAACCGATATGCTTGTACACGATTTTAAAGATAACGTCGTTAAAGAGACTAACAACAATTTAAAAGTTATTGTAACAGATAATGTTGGAAATAGCGCTACATTTGAAGCAACTTTCCATCGAAAATAAATTTTTAAACCTTTGAAAAAACTAAAACTAACCTTAAAGCTTCTTTTTGTCTTACTACCAATAGTTGCTTTAGCGCAAACAGCCACAATAAATGGTGTGATTTTAGATGAATTTAATCAACCCATAGATGCTGTAAATATTAAAAGTGAAAATTTAGGAACACAAACTAATAGTAACGGTTTTTTCTCTTTAAAAATTCCTGCTAACACAGATGTTACCGTCGTATTTTCTCATGTATCATTTAAAAATGTAGAAGCTAGATTTAATCTAAAAAAGGGTGAAATTTTTGAATTTAATCCTATAATGAAACAAGATGCTGTACAAATATCTACAGTTGTCTTAAATGGTAAAAAACGAAAAGATGTAGAAGGTATTATTACAATAGCTCCAGATGCATTAATTAAAATTCCTGGTGCACAAGCTGGTGTAGAAAATCTTTTAAAAGCCTTACCTGGCGTAAGTAGCAACAACGAGTTAAGCACACAATACTCTGTACGTGGTGGAAACTATGACGAAAACCTTATCTATGTTAATGGTATTGAAGTATATCGTCCATTTTTAATTAGATCTGGACAACAAGAAGGTTTAAGTTTTGTTAATTCTGATTTAGTTAGTAATATCGAGTTTTCTGCTGGTGGATTTCAAGCTAAATATGGTGATAAATTATCTTCTGTATTAGATATTACCTACAAAAAACCTACAGACTTTGGTGTAGCAGCAAATTTAAGTCTTCTAGGTGGTAGTTTAGCGGTTGAAACTGCAAGTAAAGACTCTAAATTTACTGGTATTGTTGGTTTAAGATACCGCGATAATAGTTTATTGGTAGATGCTCAAGAAACAGAAACTAACTTCAACCCTACTTTTGCAGACCTTCAAAGTTATTTTACTTATAGATTTACTGATAAATTTGAACTTAGTTTTTTAGGTAATGCATCATTAAATAAATACAACTACATACCACTTACGCGTCAAACCAACTTTGGGACATTAGATAATCCATTAGCATTAGTAGTAAGGTACGAAGGACAAGAAAAAGATCAATACCAAACACTATTTGGCGCTTTAAGTGCTAATTATAAAGTAAATGACGATTTAGACTTAAGTCTTGTCACTTCTACTTACCATACCACAGAAGAAGAGTATTTTGATATTTTAGCACAATATGCGTTAGGTGAAGTAAATAGCAATATTGGTGATGATAATTTTGGTGAAGTCGAATTTACTGAAGGTATTGGAAGCCAACTTAACCATGGTCGTAACGATTTAGATGCATTAATTTCAACAATTGAAGCAAAAGGAACTTACACTAAAAATGAAAACGAATTTAAGTTTTCAATTAAATATACAAATGAAGATATTAGAGACCGTTTAGTAGAATGGGAAGTTATAGATTCTGCAGGCTTTTCTATTAATCCACCAAGTTCTGATGCGTTTAATGAGCAACCATATGAGCCTTACCAAGGTCCTTTAGAAGCTTATCAAAATGTAAGAGCTACTAATAGTACAGTTATAAATCGTCTGCAAGCATACGTACAATGGAGCTTACGTAGTAAAATTGGCGAACATGATGTTTGGTACAATGCTGGTGTAAGAAGTCATAGTTGGACAGTAGATGATGCATTAACCAACCAATCTGTTAGTCAATCTGTATTTTCTCCGCGTGCGCAATTTGCCATAAAACCTAACTGGGATAAAGATATGCTGTTTAGAATAAGTGGCGGATTGTATTATCAACCACCTTTTTACAGAGAATTACGTGATCGATTTGGTGTAGTTAACACTGATGTTAAAGCGCAAAAATCTATACATTTAGTTGTTGGGAATGATTATAGCTTTAAATTATGGGACAGACCTTTTAAATTAACTAGTGAAGCTTATTACAAAAAACTAACCGATGTTAATCCATACACATTAGAAAATGTTAGAATAAGATACAGAGCAAATAATAATGCAGAAGCTTATGCATATGGTTTGGATTTACGTTTAAATGGTGAATTTGTTCCTGGTACCGAAAGTTGGTTTAGTTTTGGATATTTAAAAACCGAAGAAAACATTAATGATAGAGGCTACATACCTAGACCAACAGATCAACGACTAAAGTTTGCTGCGTTATTTCAAGATTATGTACCAAACATACCTAGCATGAAAATGTACTTAAATTTGGTTTATAATACAGGTTTACCTGGCGGATCACCAAGTTACGCAGATCCTTACGTATACCAAAACCGCTTACCAGACTACAAACGTGCAGATGTCGGATTACAATTTGTATTAGTTGATAAAGACAAACAATTTGATAGTGGTTGGAAAAAACCGTTTAAAGAATTGTCTTTTGGTTTTGAAATATTTAACGTTTTTAACGTGCAAAACTCTATAACCAACACATGGGTTAGAGATGTGTACAGTAAACGTCAATATGCTATCCCCAACTATTTAACACCAAGAGTGTTTAATGTAAGAACAACTATGAGGTTTTAGTTTATACTTAAATTTTCAGCAAATACAACTAAATTATCATTTCCTGAACCAGTTAATCTTTGTACGAATAACTCTATATAATCATTAGTACTTAAATCAATATTCTCATTTAAAGCTATATTTTGTATTGTACTACTATTATCAACATATACAATAGCTCTAGACTCAGTTAATATACCTCCATTTTTTGCGATATAAAAAGCATAAAAATCACCTGATGTTCCTGTCACTCTAATGGATAAACTTGCATTTATTTGAAATTGACGATTTTTTAATCCCTCATAAGTCAATCTATTGTTACCTCCTGATGCAGCAAACCTAAATAAGTTAGTCGTTAAAAAAAGACCTGTACCTTGTATTTCTACTGCTGTGTTATTATTAATTGTTTGTGTAAAACCAGTTGGAGAAGGATTTACATCATTATAATAAAAATTACCAGCTGCAACTGCATCTTTTTCTACTGGTATTCCTGCACAATCAACATCCCAATCGGTATTAAAATTGTAATTAGTATAAGTTCCTGGTCCATTTATATAATTACCGCCTCCAAAAAAGTCTACAGTTCTTAATGTGCCTCCTCCTGTTAAAGATGTTATACCTAGCACATCTATTGCTGCTGTAGCACCTACAACTTCACTAAACCCACCTTGCT
The DNA here is from genome assembly GCF_037029245.1 of Mesoflavibacter sp. CH_XMU1422-2. NCBI lineage: Bacteria > Pseudomonadati > Bacteroidota > Flavobacteriia > Flavobacteriales > Flavobacteriaceae > Mesoflavibacter > Mesoflavibacter sp. CH_XMU1422-2. The sequence goes on from NZ_JAYMEE010000062.1 coordinate 505,951, forward strand.
TAGCTATAACTTCAAAATTACCAACAAAGGTTTGATAAGTGCCTGAATTACTCCCATCCCAACCTTCAGAATTAAGAAGTAATTGATTTATATTTGTAAAAATTATACCTGTAGTATTACCAACATATTGTACAATACTAAAAAAGACTAAATTAAATCCTGAAATACTACCAACAGAAGCAGAATTAACAATAAAAGCATCTCTTAAAATTAAATTTTGGGTATTAGTTATTTCAGATAAATTAAAAACTGAACCTGCAGTAGCTTGTAAAGTTAAGTTTCTAACAGATCCACCTGTATCTCCTTCAAATATATTTCCTGTAGTCCTTAATAAAATATCATTATTAGTATCTTCTCCTGCTACATAGGCGTTATTTAGCTCTATTGGATAAGACAGCGTTATAAGTCCATTAATTTCGTAATATGTGTTTGAGTCTAGAAGATAAGTTGTGCCACTACCAGCAACTAACTCGGCAGCTAAATCGGCTTCACTTTTAATTAATTTGTAATTATTACGTTGTGAGGAAGACAAAGGTTTCCAAGAAGAATTATCATAAAAATAGAATAATCCTAAATCTGTATCATAAACTAATAATCCATTAGCAGGACTAGCTATAGAGTTACGCTGTACTGTAGTCATTCTTGGTGCTAACATTCCTGATGTTGTAGATACAATATCTAACACAGATGATGGATCTGGAGATGATGTATTTATTCCAACCTGAGCATAATTAAAGAAAGAAGTTAATAGAAAAATAAAAAAAAGTAATTTTTTTCTCATAGCTGTAGATTTATTAAAATTTAGGGGATACAAAAATACAAAACACTACTTTTTTTAAAGAAAAAAAATTGTCATATTATCCTTACAAACACCTATAAATACTAGTTTTTATTAATATTTTAACAAAACCACAAGAATATTAAATGGTATATGTAAGAAAAATCTTTAATTGTTGATTTGTAGATTTTCTAATAATCAAACATTGAATAATCTGCTAATTAACGTTTGTTAACTTAGTAAAAATTTTATACGCTATATTTTATTTTTGATATATTGAATTGTAATAGCGTTAAAGACTTCTGGTTGTTCTACATTAACAACATGTCCACAATTTTCAACTATAAATAAAGATGAATGTGATTGATTTAAGACTAGGTTTCTAATCGAAGGTAAAAACAAATGATCTTCTTCACCCATTACATAAAGTGTTGGTGTTTTTGTGTCTTTGGCTCTAAAGAAACGCAACAATGGATTAATTTCTGAAGTTAACTTAAACCATCTAATAAATTCTTTTTGGCATAGCTTTTTAGCTTCATTAACAAACAATAGCCTTGAAGATTTATGGTTTTTTCTTGGCATTATAATAAATGCAAAAAACTTGTATAAATATAGGTAAGGTACAACACTTTTAAAAAAATTACCTAGACGAATTAAAAACTGAGATCTCGTATTTAATTTCATTATAGCGCCACCCATAATCATGCTTTTTACTCTATGTGGATGCTTTTCGGCTAAATTTCTTATTAAAATGGTACCTAAAGAAATACCCACAAAATGAGATGTTTTAATTTGCGCATGGTTTAAAACTTCAACAATATCATTTGTAATATTATCAAACGTATACTTAGAATTAAACGTATCTTTTAACTTCGGTTTACTATTTCCATGACCTCTTAAATCTAAGATTAATACATTAAACTCCTTGCTAAAAGACCGTATTTGTTTAAACCAAATAGAGCTGCTTCCTCCTGCTCCGTGAACAAAAGTGACCCATTCCTTAGAGGATCCATGTATAAATGTAGAATAATGAAGCAATCTTTTTTAAATATATTAAAATAATTCTTTTAAGACATTAACTAGATAATCAACATCTTCTTTGGTGTTAAATTTACTAAAAGAGACACGTAATGATGCTTTTTTTAACGCTTCTTTAGCTAATATTGCTTCTAAAACGTGACTATTTTTTGTGCTTCCGCTTTGACAGGCGCTACCACGAGAACAAGCTATTCCTTTTAAATCTAAATGAAACTGAATCATAGTTGCATCTTTAGAAATTTCTGGTAAGCGCATATTTATTATAGTGTAAGCGCTATTTTCTAAAGTATCGCTAAGCCCATTAAACTTTACCGAAGGAATTTCTTTTTTTAATTGTTTTAAACAATAGCTTTTAAGATTTGTTATATATGTTTTATCTGTTTCAAGATTTTGATAAGCTATTCTAAAAGCTGTTTCTAATCCTGCTATATTATGCAAGGCTTCTGTACCAGCTCGTTGTCCTCGCTCCTGTTCGCCTCCAAAAATAATCGGATGTAATCCTGAGTTTTTTCTAATAAAAACAAAACCAACACCTTTTGGTCCATGAAATTTATGCGCACTTACTGCCGCAAAATCTACTTTTATGTCTTGTAAATCTAAATTGTAATGCCCTATAGATTGTACCGTATCACTATGGAATAATGCTTTATTTTCTTGACATAAATTGGCAACCTTTTTAATATCTAAAATGTTACCAATTTCGTTATTAACATGCATTAGACTAACTAAAACATTGTCTTTACTTTTTAAAAACTCACCTAACTGATTGTAATTAATTTGCCCGTTTTCATCTAAATCTAAATAGACTATTTCTACATCATAATGTTTACTTAAATAAATAATTGTATTTAAAACAGCATGATGTTCGATTTTTGTAGTAATTATAGTTTTTACACCTAAATCTTTAACCGCACTTTGAAGTATTAAATTATCAGCTTCGGTACCACCAGAAGTAAAAATAATTTCAGAAGAAGACACATTTAATTGCTTTGCTATTGTTTTTCTTGCTTGTTCTACAATTGCTTTAGCATTACGACCATAATTATGTGTAGAAGATGGGTTACCAAAGGTGTTTGTTAAAACTTCTGTCATTGTATTGACAACTTCTGGTAAAATTGCAGTCGTAGCGGCATTATCTAGGTAAACAGATTTCATCTAAAATTCACTTTAATTATACGCAAAAATACTTTAAATAAAATTAATTGTTAATGGTTACGTTATAAGTTTGGTAATTCTGTTATTTTTGTTTTTTAAAATTGAAATTATGCGCAAAATAGTTGCTTTATCTATACTTTGTTTATCTTTATTTAACTGTGATGATGGAGATATAATTACTAGCGAATTAGAGTTTGATGAAACTTTTGAAGCTTGTGGTGATTTAGTTATTTTTAAAACTAATACTAGCCAAAGCCTATCACTACAAATTACTGGTAGTAATTTTGTTATGAACGACTTAATTGAAGTTATTGAACATCCTGACAATCCAAACAGACTACAATTAGCTAATACAGAGTATACTCAAGCTGATGTTGGAGGAAACCGTACGTTTAGATATAGAAGTTACGCATCTTCTACAGACGGAATTTTTTGTAACGACGTACCACCTGATAACATACAAATAACCGAAGATTACTCTTCTAGTGGCGATTTTACATTTTTTGTTGCATTAGCCGAAGGTGATAACGATGGTATCCCTGCGTATTTAGAAGATTTAAATGGAAATGGAGATTTAAATGACGACGATACAGATGGTGATGGTATACCAAACTATATGGATGTTGACGATGATGGAGATAATGTTTTAACTGTTAGTGAAGGTGTTACTTTTGAAGACGGTATGACCTTAGCAGATCTTGATGCAAATGCGTTAGACACAGACGAAGATGGTATACCTAATTACAGAGATAATGATGATGATGATGACGGTGTGTTAACCATTGATGAAGAAAATGCTACGACACAAGATAATAACCCTACAAACGATATAACAGATCCAAACGCTGGTCCTGATTATTTAAATGACGAAGTCTCTGATACTTTATTAGCAACATCATACAGAGAACATACGGTTTACGATACGTTTACAATTACTATGACAGCCTACAATATTGACTTTGGCTCTTTTCAATATCAAACCTATGATTTTGGGACTTTAACCCAAGCTACAGATGTAGACTTAAGTACTAGTAGAACATTACAACCAGAATTGTAATTAGCTGTTTTGATAAATATAAATTTCTGTTGCTCCTAGACCATATTTCTTATAGTCAGCATCATAGTATTTAATATTATCATATCGACTGAAAAGAGTTTCTAACTCCATTTTTAAAACGCCTTCACCAACTCCGTGAATAAACACGACTTTTTGAATGCGTTTTTTTATAGCAAATTCTAATTGTTGCCTTGCAGTATCTAGTTGAAGGTTTAACTTATCATAGCTACTCATTCCTCGTTCGTTATCAATTAATTTGTGTAAGTGCAAGTCAACTTCAAGTTTTGGTTGATAACGTTGCTTAGGCTTTATTTTTTGTGTGTTGTTGTGTCGTTTCTTTTCAGTTTTTTCTTTTAAAATCTCATTAACACTAGCTAATTTAAAAGCATCTTGATTTATAGATTTTGATCCTATTTTAACTAATTCGTTAGCTTTAAAATCAAGATCAAAGCCTTCATCTGTTTCAATAGTAACTGTATTACCATTAATAGCAACTATAGTACCAGAAAGTACATCATCTAAAACATCTACTTTATCACCAATTTTTAGCATTACTATTCTTCTTCGTCTATTTTTTCAGATTTTATAAAAGTTTCATTTTTCTTTCTACTAGGTATTGTTGCTTGTAATTTATAGATACCAAACATTAAAATTACAATACCAGCAACTAACAAAAATACGTTTTGTTTTTCTGTAGCATTTGCATAAAAAGAAATAGCGCCTCCGATAATTATAAAAAGGTAATTTTTATTCATTTAAATATAACTTAAAACAAAAATAAAAGATTTAAGTAAAGAAACTACTATTAAAAGATGTTAATAAGAATAGTCAATTAATACATTAAACCTAAAAAACTCGTATTTCGTCTAAAAATAGCTTTAATTGACCGACTAAAATGCTCAACCAGAGTTGTTTTTAGTAATTTTGTGTGTGCCAAATTTATATTACTATGAAATCATTTTATTTAACTTTTTTATCATTTACATTCTGTCAATTGTCTTTAGCACAATTAACAGTAAGAAATGATGCTTTCATTTTTGCTTCAGATATCGAAGTTTATGTAGAAGATGATGTTAATCTTACAGAAGCAAACTCCACGTTCTATTTAAGAAACGATGCACAATTATTACAAGGGTCTGGTAACACTGGTAACTCTGGTGTTGGTAAACTTAGTGTCTATCAAGAAGGTACTGTAAATCAATATGCCTACAATTATTGGGCTTCTCCTGTAGGAAATGTTGATGCAAACAGTACTGGTAACAGAGCGTTCACACCTAACAAAAACATTTACGAAGTTGCAGATCTAACTAACAGTAATCTTGCTGGTTACAGTACCACAGGATATAACGGAACAAGTTCTCCTTTAAATATAGAAGATTATTGGATTTGGAAATATAATCCAGGTACTGATTATGCTGATTGGATTTTTGTTGGAGAATCTGGTACAGTAGATGCTGGTTATGGTTTTACTATGAAAGGAACAGATGCAGGTAACCAACAATACGATTTTAGAGGAAAACCTAACGAAGGTGAAATAAGTGTTGCTGTTCTTACTGGTCAAGAAACTTTAATTGGTAACCCTTACCCTTCTGCTTTAGATGCATTAGCTTTTATACATGATCCTGCAAATACTGGGTTTTTAGATACAGCAACTTTATATTTTTGGGAGCAAGACCAATCTATTGCATCTCACAATCTAACATCCTATTCTGGAGGTTATGCTTCGTTTACTATAACACCTACTGGAGTTAGATCTTTTACACCTGCTACATTTAAAACTTATAATGCAGATGGTACTATAAATACAACCGGAACACCTTCTACATCAAGTAAAGAAGTATTCAGATATATACCTATTGGACAAGGATTTATGGTTAAAGGTAATGCTAATGGTAATTTATTAATTTCTGATAGTCATCGTACTTATTACAGAGAATCTGGTGCTGACAGCGAATTTTTTAGAACAGCACAACAGAATGAGTCAGCTTCTAATCAAAATGGTCAATCTATAACTAACGGATCTGATGTTTTACCAGCAGATTACAAACGTTTTAGATTAAATATAGATTTTAATGAAACCTATACACGTCAATTATTACAAAACTTCCATGATACTGCAACACCAAACGAGGATTATGGATTAGAGAGTAATATGTACAGTGCATTAAATTCTGATGCGTATTGGTCTCAAAACAGTAAAAAATTAGTAACTCAAGCTAATGCTTACGATTTAGATTTGGCTATCCCTATCGTTTTAAACCTTAATACACAACAGTTAATAAGATTTAGAATATTTGATGTACAAAACTTTGATACTAATCAGCCTATTTACATACATGATAAAGTAAATGATACTTATGTAAACTTACAGTCTCAAAATTTTGAAATTAACTTACCTGCTGGTAATTATACTGATAGATTTGAAGTTGTTTTTGTAGAAGCTAATACGCTATCTACAGATGAGTTTGCAGAGAACAACTTTAACGTGATTCAAAACAACAATACATCTGAATTAGTCGTTTTAAACCCTAAAAAACTTGACATAGAAAACATTAAACTATACGATGTTTCTGGTAAAATTATCTTTAACAAAATTGTAAAAAACAACAACGAGCGTTTAAGCTATTCTACTAAAAACTTAAGTGACGGAGTATATCTAGTACAAACGACGCTTTCTAACAGTAATACAACAACTAAAAAGGTTATTGTAGCTAATAAAAAGTAGATAGACATAAAATTTTTATTTAAAAAGGCTTTTACAAATTGTAAAAGCCTTTTTTATTTTACTAAATTTAAATTTTAAATAGTAAAATGGAAGATTTAAATAACTACATGCTGCCTTGTATGAATAAGCAAGTCTTAGGATTTGAATGTCCTGGTTGTGGTATACAAAGATCTGTCACTTTAGTAGCTCAAGGTAAATTGGTGGATGGATTTTTGATGTATCCTGCAATCTACACGCTATCTCTTCTTGGTATAGTTATATTAGTATCTGTTTTCTATAAATTTAAATATTCAACTAAAATCATTTCTATATTAGCTATTATTAGTATTATTTTAATTTTAACTAACTTTATATATAATTTAATTAACCACACTTAAAATGAAAAAAAGACTCAACCCAACCTTAGTTTATGTACTTTCAATTGTCGGTTTATTATGCTGCTGTTTTGGCGGATTAGGTTTTATCCTATCTGGTTCAGGATTTTTAGTAGCTAATAACTCCTTAAAAAATGCACAGTTAAATCCTGAAAATTACGAAGCAGGTCCTAAAGAATATAACCAAATGAAAACTGCTAAAACGGTAGCTTTAATAATTACTATTATTAACGTTATCTATTTATTTTTTACAATTTACAGAATTTACACTGTAGGATGGGACGAGATACAAGAACAATTTAGACAAACAATGGAGCAGTATGAAGCACAACAAGCTGCTCAATAACCATAACCTTATAAAACAAAAAAGGCGACCAAATTGGTCGCCTTTTTTATGGAAATAAAGCTTTTATTTTTCAAAAGCTTTTAAAGTTTTTGTAATGATAGATACACAATCTAATAATTGTTCTTTAGTCATTACTAATGGCGGTGCAAACCTAATTATGTTTCCATGTGTTGGTTTTGCTAGTAAGCCATTATCGCGTAATGCTAAACAAATATTCCAAGCGGTATCACTGTCTTCATCATCATTAATAACTATGGCGTTTAGCAAACCTTTTCCTCTTACTAAATTAACAATGTTACTAGTTTCTATGTATTTATTGATTTCTGCTCTAAATAATTCACCTAAATCAAAAGCTTTCTGTGCTAAGTCTTCTTCCTTTACAACTTCTAAAGCTGCTATAGCTACAGCTGCTGCAACTGGATTACCTCCAAAAGTACTTCCGTGGTTACCAGGTCTAATCACGTTCATCACATTATCATTTGCTAAAACAGCACTTACTGGATATGCGCCACCACTTAATGCTTTACCTAAGATTAAAACATCTGGTTTTACTTCTGGTGTACCAGAACAATTTTTATCATCACAAGTACAATTACCGCAGGTTGCTAATAATCTTCCTGTACGGGCAATACCTGTTTGTACTTCGTCTGCAATAAATAATACATTGTATCTTTCGCAAAGTGCTTTTGCTTTTGATAAATAATCGTCGCTTGGTACATACACACCAGCTTCACCTTGTATTGGTTCTACTAAAAACCCTGCTACGTTTTTGTTATTTTTTAAAGCGTCTTCTAATTGCTCTAAATTATCGTAATCAATTTTAATAAATCCATTAGTATACGGACCAAAATTTTTACGTGCTACAGGATCGTTTGAAAATGAGATGATCGTTGTTGTACGTCCATGAAAGTTGTTTTTACAAACAATTATTTCAGCTTCATTCTCATCGATGTTTTTAACTTCGTAAGCCCATTTTCTACAGATTTTTAAAGCAGTTTCTACAGCTTCAGCTCCTGTATTCATTGGTAATAGCTTATCAAAACCAAAATACTCAGTCGCGTATTTTTCATAACGACCTAACATGTCATTATAAAATGCTCTTGAGGTTAAGGTTAAGTTTTTTGCTTGCTCGGTCATTGCGCCAACAATTTTTGGGTGACAATGTCCTTGGTTTACTGCAGAGTAAGCCGATAAAAAATCGTAATATTTCTTACCTTCTACATCCCAAACGTAAACACCTTCGCCTTTACTTAATACTACTGGTAATGGATGATAATTATGTGCTCCATACTTGTTTTCTAAATCCATCGCTTCTTGCGACGTTAATTGGTCTAAAACAGCCATTTTTATAAATTTTTAAAGTGAAAAAAATAACCATTCCTTATCTACCTTTATCCTTCCGAAAAGTCTCGAAAATTCAGCGTGGGAAAGAAATCATCCCTAAAAGCTGCAAAATAATAAATATTACTAGCCTTTAAAAACATTTTTTAAGTGGATTTAATGATAATATGTTTTAAGCTTAAAAAAGTTAAAAAATCACAATTCTAATTTCCAAAATCGAAATTGCTTTGCTTACTTTTGCAGCATGTCTAGAAGAGATCGAAATAAATTTGTAAAACGTGGTCAGCTTATCGATTTAGATATCGTAGACTACGCGTTTGGAGGTAAAGGAATTGCCCGTATAAATAACGAATTAGGAAACTTTGTACTTTTTGTACCTAACACTTTACCTGGTCAAAAGGTTAAAGCGCGTGTGGTAAAATCTAAAAAGAAATATGCCGAATGTAAGTTGATTGATGTGCTACAAAAATCTCCAGATGAAGTTCAATCAAACTATCACGAAATTTCTGGTGCGCCATACATTAATTTACCAATCGAAAAACAACATCAATACAAGTACACAAGTACTATGGATTTGTTTAAAAAAATTGGAAAAGTCCCTGAAATTGAAGATTATTTTGATGAGTTTGTGGCGTCTCCTAACCTATTCCATTACCGCAATAAAATGGAATATAGCTTTTCTGCAATTGGATACGATCATGATAAAAACACAGACGTAGATGAGTTTACTCTTGGTTTTAAACGTCGTGGTACATGGTGGATAGGTGATAATCTTGATAAAGATAGTGGTCTTTTTGATAAAGAATTAGAAGACAACTTAATAAAAATTAAAGATTATTGCGAAGCTACACATTTAGCTCCTTGGCATGCTCCAAAGCGTGAAGGTTTTTTTAGATACTTAGTGGTTAGAAAATCTTATAAAACTAATCAACTATTATTTAATTTGGTTACCACTTCTAATGGATTAGATCAATTTGATTTAGATGCATTTGCTAAGTTTTTAGTATCACTTTTTAATGATAGAGTTGCCGGACTTTTACATACCATAAATGACGAACAAGGCGATCGTACAATAGCAACATCAGGTAGTATTACACTTATCTATGGTGAAGACAAAATAGTTGAAGAATTACTTGGCTTAAACTTTGAAATTAGCATGAAAAGCTTCTTTCAAACCAATCCAAAATCTGCCGAAAAATTATATCAAAAAGTAGTCGATTATGCTTTAGAAGATAAAGAAGCTGTAGATAACTCTGTAGTTTTAGATCTATTTTGTGGTACTGGTACTATTGGTCAAATTATTGCTTCAAAAAGTAATAATACTAAAATAATTGGTGTAGATATTGTAGCTTCGGCAATAGAAGATGCTAAACTAAATGCTAAAAGAAATAATATTGACGGTCTTGAATTTTATGCTGAAGATGTTGGTAAATTTTTAAGCAAATATCCACAATACCAAAACAAAATTCAGACAATAATATTAGATCCTGCTCGTTCTGGCATTGCACCAAAAACCTTAAATAAAATCATAAATTTAAATGCAAAACGCATGGTTTATGTATCTTGTAATCCTGCAACACAAGCAAGAGATACAGAAACCTTGATTAATGCAGGTTTTAAACTAAAAAAGATAAGTCTAGTCGACCAGTTTCCGCATACATCACACATAGAAACGGTTGTACTTTTTGAAAAATAAATTATGAAAAAACTATTAACGCTATTTTTGGTGTTACCGCTTTTAACCACTTGCGAACGTGACGATTTATGTCCAGAAAGTTCTCCTACAACACCAAATATGATTATTGATTTTGTAGATAATAACATTTTAGAAAATTCTAAAAATGTATTTGGTTTAGTTGTTTTAGGCATTGATGATCCAAGTGTGTTTCCTTTAAACACTAGCGTTCCTGAAGATTCTAACTTAAGAGGCGTTTCTGGAGAAGATACTAATCAAATATTTTTACCATTAAAAACTACCGAAGATCAAACACATTTTATTTTAATCAGTGAATTTGAAATTGATGACAACGGTACCTCTGATAATTTAGCAGACGACTTTTTTACAGGAAACCAAGAATTAGTCACGATTAACTATACAAGAAATGATGTTTATGTATCAAGAGCTTGTGGTTATAAAACCATTTTTGTTAATACAAATGTAACAATAGATCAAGGTACTGATGGTCCTTGGATTTTTCAAACAATACCTCAAAACGATAACTTAATAATTGAAGATGAAACTATTACACACTACACTTTTTCTCATTAGTCTTGTTTGTAGCGTTTGGTCTTCTAACGCTCAAGACACCATACAAATACCAACAGAAAACGCTAATAAATTACAATACGGTTTACGTATTGGTGCAGATGCAGGAAAATTAATTAGATCGGCTTTAGATGATGAGTATAAAGGTTTTGAAATTGTTGGTGATTACCGATTAACAAAAAGCTGGTATTTAGCTGGTGAGTTAGGTACTGAAGAAAAAACAACCACTAATGATTACTTAAGCGTTACTGCTTCGGGTAGCTATTTTAAAGCTGGTGCTGATTATAATATGTACGACAACTGGTACGGCATGAATAATATGATTTATGCTGGTTTTAGAGTTGGCGCTAGTACATTTAGCCAAACCAGAAATAATTACACAGTGTATAACACCAATCAATATTGGGGCGAACAAAACTCTTCTAACGAAAGCGTGAAATTTAGTGGTTTATCTGCCATTTGGGTAGAACTTCAATTAGGTATTAAAGCCGAAGTTTTAAACAATTTATATGTTGGTATTAACGGACAGCTAAAAAGCATGATTAGTCAAGATGAACCTGAAAACATGCAAAACTTATATGTACCAGGTTTTTACAAAACCTTTGACTCTAACAGTATTGGTGTTGGATATGGTTATACTGTTTCTTATATGATTCCTTTGTTTAAAAAAGCTAAAACAAAGAAAAAGAAAGAAGAATTACCAGAAAACACTGAAGAAGATACTACTAATTAGTGTTACCTATTTCCTTTTATGCTCCTAAAACGAATTATCAGAATTGATACAGTAGAATCTTTAAGTATAGATCTGACTTTTAATTGATCTAAATGAACTCTAGGAGTTAAAGCCCAAATATACTTTGTTGTAATAGGAAAATTATCTTTTAATAAGTTATAATCTTTATAATTGGTAGAGATACCTAAATTATTATCTCTATTTAATTTACCTAGTATTAATTGTATTATAGAATCTTTTTCCTTTTTAGATTTTAAGTAAATATTTGGAGGAAGATAATAGCTTGTTTTAAAACCTGCTTTAGAAAATATTGATAATGATTCTGGTCTTGTAGATTCTACTAATACATTTGAATAATTGTAGTCTAATTTATTTAAAATGACTTGTAATTTATTTAAAATCAATAAAGCATTATCAATATTTAAATTTTTTATATCTAGCCATAATCTCGGCTTTTCACCTTTTAAAGAAGATAAATAATCATTAAAATTTAATTGCATAGACTTTGTTGGTGGATGATTTACATCTAAAATATCTTTTTTACTATCATATACTAAATCTAACTCTATCCCCTTAAAATATAGTAATGAAGCCTCTAGTTTTTCTTTACTATTTACCCTATGTGCATAAATCTTATTTGTATAACCAATATGTTCTAAACTAAAAGGAAAGAAATAATAAAAAACAGCTAGTAAACTTAAAAGAACAAATATTATTACTAATCGCTTTTTACTTATCATAGTCTATATTTTTTTTAATTAATCTTTTTTTTAATTTAAAATTTGGACTAAAAATACTTTTTGTACTATCAAATTTATTGTTTTTTATCTTTGTTAAATCAGAAAAACTCTGAATAAAATCTTCTAAAATGTATTTTCTTTTTAGATAAGTTTTAAACTCAAAACTATCTTTGTATTCTTTTTTATATTTATCTGATATCCAAACTATAAAAGGTATTTCATACATTGGTTTTGTAGCTAAATATTCGTTGTGCCCTACAAAATCTATAGTATCATAAAGTTCATCGCCATGATCCGAGAAATAAACTACAAAACTTTTATCTTCTAACGCTTTTATTTGATCTATAATACTTCTTACTATATAATCATTGTAGGATACAGCATTATCATATTCATTAATTAGTTTTATAGCTTTATCAGTTGTGTTTATTTTTATATGCTTAGGCCTATTTGTAAATTGATTAAAACTATTTGGATACCTGTACTCGTACAAACCATGTGTTCCCATTAGGTGTATAAAAATAAGTTTTTTCTCTTCTTTATTATTTAAAACCTTTTTTAGTTCAGGTAATATCTTTTCATCTAAACTTACTTCATTGCTATTACCTAAAGATAAAGGAATAAATTTATTTGCTGCTTGACCTATAATTGTAGATACGCTTTCATGTAAACCAACTGGTCTTTGATTTGTTATCCAATAAGTGCTATACCCTGCTGCATTAGCTAATTGTACGATAGATGTATTGTTTTTTTTATTTGGGAATTGATAATCTGAAAAAGTTAAAATTTTATCTAATGCTATAATTGTATGTGTATTACTTGTAATTACATTTTTAAAGATTAACAGTTCTTCTTTTATTTCTGATAACAATGGGTTGGTTTCTCTTTTATAACCATATAATTGCATGTGCCAATTAGAGGTAGATTCTCCAATTATCACAACATAAGTTTCTTTATCTTTATTATTAATCTCTTGTACAGAAACAAATGGACTTAATGGTTTTGCTAATTCTGATTTTAAATTCTTTTTAAACTCTTTATACTCTGTATAGCTTAATATTGAATTATATATTAAATTTTCCCTTTTAAACTTTAAAAAAATAATAGAGGCAGATATACAAATACCTAAAAAAGACAATAACTTTAATGGCTTTGTAATTTTAATTGTTTCCTTTTTACTAAAATCAAAATATACAAATAATGGTAAGCTTAAAAATAACACTGAAATGACAAATACATAATTGTCAAAATAAAATTTTAAAAACTCAATAGATTCGGTTTTATTAGATTCAAAAATCACATAATAAGCAGAAGCATCTATTCTAACTTTATAATGGTGATAAAAACTTATTTTAATAAATACTAAAAGTGACAAAAACAAAGTAATAATTGCTAATACATATTTTTTTACTTTTGAAGAAAATAATGTTACAAGACTATAAATTAATGATGTAAAAATACCAAAAGCAACAAATTCTTTTAATAAAATCTTAGTTTTTGGTATTTCAAAATAACCTAAAATACCAAATATTAATAATGGTAAATTTATATAAAGTAATAGCTTAAAATATTTATTATTAAAAAATTGCATTATCTAATTAAACTTAGCTTTTTTGCTTCCTGAATAAATTTCATATTTAACTAATCTAGACTCTAGTTTTGCGTTAAATAATTTAATTTTTCTTGAAGGTCTTAAACCTACATGTTTTAAAGCCTCTAAATTAGAAGTTATAAACCAAGCATCTGTATTTGGATAATTTTGTTTTAAGGTATCTCCTATTTGCTTGTAAAACTGCTCCATTTGTATATCTAAACGCTCGCCATAAGGAGGATTAAATACCATGTGTAATTTTTGTGCTTCTCCTGGTCGTTGCGTTTTAAAGAAATCTTCATGCTTAATCGTTATAAACTCATCTAAATGTGCATTTTTAATATTTTCTTTGGCTTTATGCACTGCACTTGGTGACTTATCGTAACCAATAATTTTATAATGAAAATCTCTAGTCTTTTTTAATAAAGACTCTTCTATTTTTTCAAATAACTCTACATCCCAATCTTCCCAACGCTCAAAAGCAAACTCTTTTCGCATTAAATTTGGTGGAATATTACAAGCTATCATAGCTGCTTCGGCTAACATCGTACCACTACCACACATTGGATCCATAAAATCACTTTGTCCATCCCAACCAGATAACAGAATTAAACCTGCTGCTAGTACTTCGTTTATAGGTGCAATATTGGTAGCTAATTTATAACCACGTCTGTGTAACGACTCACCAGAGCTATCTAAAGAAATTGTGCAAACAGAGCGATCTATATGTACGTTAATTTTTAAATCAGGAAAACGCAAATCTACATTTGGTCTTACACCACCATTATCTCTAAATCGGTCAACAATAGCATCTTTTGTTTTTAAAGCAATAAACTTTGAGTGTGTAAAATGTTTAGAATGTACTGTAGCATCTATTGCTAAACTACCTGTAGCTTTTAAGTATTTTTCCCATTTAATATTATACACTTGTTTGTATAAATCGTCTTCATTAGATACTCTAAACGTTTTTATTGGTTTTAAGATTTTTATAGCTGTACGTAAACCCAAGTTGGCTTTATACATAAATCCTTTATCACCAACAAAAGATACGTTACGTACACCTGCTTTAACATCTTGTGCGCCAAGTTGTTTTAACTCTTTTACTAATAAATTTTCAAAACCAAATAAGGTTTTGGCTACCATGTTGAAATTTTCTTCCATTATAAACGTCTAATACTTTGCAAAAATAGAGTATTTTTGCCGGAAACATAACCATTGTTGATAAATGGGTTAAGGATTGAGCAATTTGTTTGAGCTCCTTGAAAAGAGCGAGTTGCGAAAGCCTGATAAACTGTAGCTTAAGCGAAAGTTTAAACCCCAAAATTAATTTTATGACAAATAGTACTAAAAAATGGTATGCCTCTTGGTTTGACACTCCATTTTATCATATACTTTACAAGGACCGCGATTATGCCGAAGCGGAAACTTTTATGACCAATTTAACCAACTATCTAAATTTACCAGAGCAAGCAAAGGTGTTAGATTTAGCTTGTGGTAAAGGCAGACATAGTATCTTTTTAAATACACTTGGCTACAATGTTGTTGGTGCAGATTTATCTGAAAATAGTATTGCATTTGCCAAACAGTTTGAAAATGAAACTTTACATTTTGATGTACATAATATGTGTAAGCCTTACGGCGAAACTTTTGACGCTGTGTTTAATCTATTTACTAGTTTTGGTTATTTTGAAAATGAAAGCGATAACTTATCTACTATAAAAGCCATTAAAGCTAATTTAAATGAATCTGGTTTTGGTGTTATTGATTTTATGAACACCAACTACGTAATTAATAATTTGGTTAAAAAAAATACTAAAACTGTTGATGGTATTGATTTTTTACAAGAACGTCGTGTTGAAAACGGTTACATTATTAAAGATATTTCTTTTACTTTTGAAGATGAAGATTACCACTTTCAAGAACGTGTAAAAGCCTTTACTCTTAATGATTTTGAAAAATTATTTGAAAAAGCTGGTGTGTATTTATTAGACGTATTTGGAGATTATAAGCTAAATAAATTTGATGCTAAAAACTCTGAAAGATTAATCATGATTTTTAAATAATCTAAACACGACCGCTAAGTCTTCTTTATGTTAAATATTATATTACCCATATTAAGTGTTGTTTTAGGGTTTTTAATTGTATTAATTTTTAAACCTAAAAAATCAACTAACCTCAAGTTATTATTAGCTTTTAGTGGTGCTTTTTTATTATCTATTACCGTTTTCAACTTTTTACCAGAAGTATACCATCATAACCATGATAAGCCTATTGGTTTATTTATTATGGCTGGTATTTTGCTACAAATTGTTTTAGAATTTTTCTCTAAAGGTGCAGAACACGGACATGTACACATCCATAAAGATAGAGTTAATTTTCCTTGGTTGTTATTTGTTAGCTTAAGTATGCATAGCGTTTTAGAAGGTATACCTATCCATGCGCACGAGCAATTATTATATGGTGTTATTATTCATAAATTACCCGTTGCTATCATTTTAAGTTCGTTTTTTATTAGCTCTAAAATTAGTAATCCAAAAATCTTTTTGTTTTTAGTTTTGTTTGCTATTATGACGCCATTAGGTACATTTTTATCAGAAAATTTTGAGTTTTTCACCACTTACTTTTATGAAATTTCAGCTTTAGTTATTGGTATCTTTTTACACATTAGTACCACAATTTTATTTGAAAGTAATGAAGGACATAAATTTAATATCGTTAAATTAAGCACCATTGTTTTAGCAATTATTATTGCTTATTTTGTCTAAAAATCAACTATAATTATGTTTTCTAAAGAAGAATCAAGGCAATTAAAACAAGAATTTTGGACCAGTTTTGGTAAATCTTTTCCTAGAAAGTGGATTTTATACAACACCAAACTTAAAGGTGTTAGCTTTAAATTTCATTTTGACAATAAAAAAGCTTTAGTTGCATTAGATCTTGAAGACAGCTTAGAACATCGTATTAAATATTGGGAAAAACTGGTAGCACTTCAATCTATTTTAAAAGACGAATTTTTACCAGAAGCCATTTACGAAGAAGAATTTTTTTTAGAAAATGGTAAAGAAATCTCTCGTATCTATGTGCTTTTAGAGCAGAAAGTATCTATTCACAACAAAAATACTTGGCAAGAAGTTATGGTATTTTTTAATGAAACTATGTCGCTATTTGAAGCCTTCTTTTTAGAGTATAAGGATATTATTGATGGGTAATTTTAATCAATAACCTAATATTAAGAAAAGTTTAATAAGCCACACAAAACCTTATTAGTACTTTTATAACATGAAAATAAGCGCAACTAATAAAATAATATCATGGTTATCTGTAGTTAGCCTTGCTTTTTTATTATTAGTATCGCCGTGTAAGGTTCGTAATTTTTTTCAAGTAGAACTTGGTTTACCTCAAACTGAAGTATCTAACAAAAACAAATCTACTTTTAGCAACTACAGTTGTAACAATTTAGAGGTTAACGTTATAAAACTTTCAACATCAAAAAGTAATTCGCAACAGATTGCAATACTTCCTGATGCATTCAATTATAACTTCGTATTAGTTGAAAATAAAAGCGTAAACACACAACTTCAAGCAGCACAAACTACTTCTACTGCTCCTCTTCCACTTTATATTTTATACCAAAATTTTAAAGATTATCTGTAATTATTTATAACATAAAACACGTTAAATCGTGAAACATAGATAATAACTCACAGATAATAAAAATGAATAAAATAAATTTTAAAAATGATGCTGGGCTAATGGCTTTAGCATTACGACTTGTTGTAGGTTGGACCTACTTCTCTGCTTTATGGAGGCGAACTGTTTTAGCCGAAAAATTGGATCCAGAATTAGCTGGATATATTGGTGTAAAATTCAATCACTTTTTACCACATGCCTTAGGCATAAAACCTATTATTAAATATCTAGTTGAAAATCCAGATGCACTATGGATAAATATGGTTGTATTTACCATAATTGAAGGTATTGTTGGATTATTTATCATGTTTGGTCTATTTACAAGATTGATGAGTATTGGTGTCTTTAGTTTAGCTTTAGGTATTCTTTTAGCATCAGGTTGGATAGGTACAACTTGTCTAGACGAATGGCAAATAGGTATTTTAGGTATAGCCACAGGTTTTGTACTATTTTTAACTGGTAGTGGCAAATATGCGCTAGACAATTACTTGTTAAACAAGAATATATCTTTTACCAAAAAGAAGTGGTTTAATTGGCTAGGGTCTGGTAACATTCCTATTAAAAATAATAACTTCTCTAAAGTTGTTTTAATTGGATCTATATTTATTTTTGGTTTAACATTAGCTACCAATCAAATCTTTCATGGTGGATTATGGGGAACACTTCATAATAAATCTATAAAACCTAAAGTTGAAATTACAGA
This sequence comes from Mesoflavibacter sp. CH_XMU1422-2, assembly GCF_037029245.1. Classification (NCBI taxonomy): domain Bacteria; kingdom Pseudomonadati; phylum Bacteroidota; class Flavobacteriia; order Flavobacteriales; family Flavobacteriaceae; genus Mesoflavibacter; species Mesoflavibacter sp. CH_XMU1422-2. The sequence goes on from NZ_JAYMEE010000062.1 coordinate 524,488, forward strand.
AGGATTATTTAACCATAATACAATTAGTTTTGATGTATTTAGAACTGAAGGTGTTGATGTTTATGGCGCTTGGATTATTAAGTTAGAACTATTAGATAATCAAAACCAAAAAATATTTCAACTAGACCAAAATGCCTTATCACAACTAAATGATAAAAACATTTCTAATTACTACATAGCCAAAGTCAAACCTGGCAAACATAGCCTTATCCTACCGTTAGGCGCCAAAGCTAAATTGACTTTTGAAGATGATATTTTTACTAAACTTCCTAAAGGAAACTACACTATCAAACTAACAGATATTAGCGGTGCTTTCTGGGAATATTCTATAAAAAACAAATAGTATCATTATAATGAAAACAACGGTTTACATATTGTAAATCGTTGTTTTTAAACCACAAAAAACAATACCATAAAGAAGTGACAAATAGCACCAGCCAATACAAAAAGGTGCCATATTACATGATTATAAGGTATTTTTTCTATCGCATAAAAAACAATACCAACGGTATAAGCTAATCCGCCAGCCATTAATAATACTATTCCGTTTGCAGGCATCAGACTATTTAAAGTTGAAAAATCAAATACAATAAGCCAACCCATAACTAAATATAAGATGGTTGAAAACGCTTCAAAACGACCTGTATAAAATAGTTTAAGAATAACGCCAAAAGCTGCAATAACCCAAACAATATAAAACAGTAACCAACCTTTACTCTGCTCTAATGTAATAAGTAAAACTGGTGTATAAGTTCCTGCTATTAATAGATAAATGCTAATGTGGTCAACAATCCTGAAGTAGTGTTTCTTTTTCTCGTCTGTAAAACTATGGTACATTGTAGACGCTGTAAACAATATAATTATTGCAATACCATAAACAATCACACTAAACAGACTAAACTCGGTCTTTTTTGTTTCAAAAATGATTAATAAAATTAAGGCAACAATACCAAAAACAGCACCAATTGCATGTGTAATTGCATTAAGTTGCTCTTCAAAAGGTGTCTGTTTTCTCATTAATCTTCTGTTGATGCTGGTTTTTTATCTGCCCATTTATCGCTTAGTTCAAAATAATCAAACTCTACAGATGGCGCACGTAGTTCTAATAAGCCACTTTGTTTAGCTCTTATCAAAATGTCTTCAATGTAGAAGTCTTCTTTAACTGTTATTGGATCAAATTCGCGTTTTAAAGAGATGTCAAACATACTTGCTGTTGTATTAAACCAAAATGCTCTCCAACCACTACGTAATTCTTTAATTAAGTCAAATGTAGTTTGACCCGTTTGTCGGTGTATTAATTTGACTAAAATTTGACCTTCGGTACGCGTTAATTTTTTTAGCTCTTCAGAAAATTCTTCCTCTATATATTTTTGTACTTTTCTTGCATAACGACGTTTTTGACCCTTTTTATCTAGTGTTTTTAAACGCGCTGTTAAGGTTTCTAATCGTTCTGCAGCCAATTTTGCGTAAGGGTATACTTTAAGTGTTTTTCGTCTTAAAATATAGTACTTATATTTTTCTTCTTTACTTTTAAAATGTAGACTAGGTAGTAAAAGTATTTCATCTAAATAAATAGATTTTTGCGGTATAGAGTCGCCTTTAATTATAATAAAATCAACATCTGTAGTATCTTTAACTATTTTATCGTCTTCTTGTGCAAAAAGACAAAAAGGTAATAAAAGACTTAAAAAAAGCAATTTTTTCATAGTAGTAATACTGCTAAAACCATTCCAAATTTAGATGTTAATACAAAATTAATAATTAACACTTCACTAACTATTAAATAACTGTGAATATTGTTATTTTAGTCAAAAATTAAATTAGAAATGGCAAAAAAATCTATACTTAATAAAAAGTCGATGGACTTTTTAGAAAAATATTTAAATAATGCTGCGCCTACAGGTTACGAATGGGACGGACAAAAACTGTGGATGGATTATCTAAAACCTTATGTAGATGAATTTATCACGGATACTTATGGTACTGCAGTAGGCGTTATTAATCCAGATGCTAAATACAAAGTTGTTATAGAAGGGCATGCAGATGAAATCTCTTGGTATGTTAATTATATTTCGGATAATGGTTTAATTTACGTCATAAGAAACGGTGGTAGCGACCATCAAATAGCACCAAGTAAAATTGTTAATATCCATACCAAAAACGGTATCGTAAAAGGTGTGTTTGGTTGGCCTGCAATACACACACGTGACAAATCTAAAGAAGAAGCGCCAAAACCTGACAACATTACCATAGATATAGGTGCTAAAGACAAAGAAGAAGTCTTAAAAATGGGAGTGCACGTGGGTTGTGTAATTACTTATCCTGACGAGTTTCATATTTTAAATGGTGATAAATTTGTTTGTCGTGCTTTAGATAACCGTATGGGCGGATTTATGATTGCAGAAGTAGCTCGTTTACTAAAAGAAAACAAGAAACAATTACCGTTTGGTTTATACATTACTAACTCTGTACAAGAAGAAATTGGACTTCGTGGCGCACAAATGATTACTGAAACCATTAAACCTAATGTTGCTATTGTAACCGATGTTACACACGATACAACAACACCAATGATAGATCGTAAGAAAGAAGGTCATTTAGAAATTGGACTTGGTCCTGTTGTGGCTTATGCACCAGCAGTACAACAAAAATTACGAGATTTAATTACAGATACTGCCGAAGCTAAAAAAATCCCATTTCAACGTAGTGCCTTAAGTAGAGCTACTGGTACAGATACCGATGCTTTTGCTTACAGTAATGGCGGCGTTGCTTCAGCATTAATTTCTTTACCACTTCGTTACATGCATACTACTGTAGAAATGGTACATAAAGATGATGTAGAAAACGTAATCAAGTTAATTTACGAAACGTTACTTAAAATTGAAGACGGAGAAACATTTAGTTACTTTAAATAATAAATTCCCACGAAAGTGGGAATCTTTTTTTAATGGAAGAATACATAGACATAGTCACCAAATCAGGTAAACCAACAGGTAAATCTGCTATAAAAACCGAAATACACAAAAAAGGTTGGTATCATAATACCGTACACATTTGGTTATATACTTCTAAAGGAGAAATTTTACTACAGCAACGTGCTGCTAGTAAAGCTATTTGTCCGTTACTTTGGGACGTTAGTGTTGCCGGACATATTGATGCAGGTGAAACTATTGAAAGCGGAGCCATTAGAGAAATTAAAGAAGAAATTGGGCTTAAAATACAAGAAGACTACTTAGAAAAAATTGGTGTATTTCCGTGTTTTCAAACCTATCCAAACGGGATGATTGACAACGAATTTCACCATACATTTATAGCACAATTAAACGTTGACTTATCCAAATTAACGCCTCAAAAAGAAGAAGTTGAAGCTTTAAAATTGGTAAGCATTTCTAAATTTAAAGACTTATTAGATAATAGCGATAAAAACGGACATTTTGTATCTAGTAATTATGATTATTACATTAAAATTTTAGAAGCTATAACCCAAAAAATAAATTAAATGACTGTTATCCAACTTATCATTATGGCACTAGCACCAATTGCAACTATAGTGGCATATATTTATTTTAAAGATAAATATGAAAAAGAACCAACTAGATTACTGATAATTTCATTTTTACTAGGTGCTATTGTAAGTGTAATCATTACCACAATATTTTATATATTTTTTAATAACTTTTTACCTTTAGAAGATAAATTAAGTGTTTGGGAGCAGTTTAAACAAGCCTTTTTTGTTGTTGGCTTCTCCGAAGAGTTAAGTAAATACCTAATTGTATTGTTATTTGCACAGCGTCATAAAGAATTTAACGAGCCTTTTGATGGCATAGTCTACGCCGTTATGGTTTCTATGGGATTTGCTGCAACCGAAAACATAATGTATGTACTGCAACACGGTGCTAGCACTGCACTATTAAGGGCATTTACAGCTGTACCTGCTCACGCTACATTTGGTATTTTAATGGGATATTTTATGGGTATGGCAAAATTTAAACCTAATAAGCTTTTTCTAAACCTTTGTGGTTTGTTGTTAGCTATTGTTTTTCATGGTGCTTACGATTTCTTTTTATTTATAAATTTTATACCTGGTATTTGGGTTGGAGCATTTGTATCTCTAGCCTTAGGTCTATTCTTGTCTAGAAAAGCTATAAAACGTCACCAAAAAGGATCTTTTTTTAAAAACTAACAACTATGTCTTTTTAGCAAATAATACTTTATAACTTGGGATAAAAAATGGATTTATCAGTATCTTTACAAGTAATTAAATACAAATAAAACAATGAATATATCCTACAAAGTTAAAGTTAATAACAACTCCGAATTTGAGGTAACTTCCCAAGATATTTCAGCATTAGATAGCGTTAAGGTTAACAATCAATCTTACCATATCCTTGACAACAACACATCTTATAAAGCTGAAATTTTAGCATCTAACTTCAATAAAAAATCCTATACCGTTAATATTAACAATAATAATTACACGGTAAATATCGAAAACGATTTAGATCAACTAATAAAATCTTTAGGTTTTGAAATTGGTGCTTCTAAAAAAGTAAACGAAATTAAAGCGCCAATGCCTGGTCTTATTTTAGACGTCATGGTAAAACCTGGTGACGAAGTTTCAGTAGATACACCACTTTTAATCCTTGAAGCCATGAAAATGGAAAACAGTATCCTATCGCCTCGTGAAGGTATTATAAAATCTGTATCAGGCGGAAAAGGTACTACTGTAGATAAAGGCGAATTATTAATTGAATTTGAATAAAATGAAAAAAATATTAGTCGCCAACCGTGGCGAAATCGCAATAAGAGTCATGAAAACTGCCCAAAAAATGGGTATTAAAACAGTTGCAGTCTACTCTACTGCAGATCGTAATGCACCTCATGTAAAATTTGCTGATGAAGCAGTTTTAATTGGTGAAGCTCCTTCTAACCAATCTTATTTATTAGGCGAAAAAATTATAGAAGTTGCAAAACAACTTAACGTAGACGGAATACATCCTGGTTATGGATTTTTAAGTGAAAATGCAGACTTTGCAGAGCTTTGCGAAGCTAACAACGTTACTTTTATTGGTCCAAAATCATACGCCATTAAAGTAATGGGTAGCAAATTAGCAGCTAAAGATGCTGTTAAAGCCTACGATATACCAATGGTACCTGGTACTGACCAGGCTATTACAGATATTTCTGAAGCTAAAAAAATAGCACAAGGTATTGGCTTTCCTATCCTAATCAAAGCATCTGCTGGTGGTGGCGGTAAAGGTATGCGTATTGTAGAAAAAGAAGCCGATTTTGAATCACAGATGAATCGTGCCATTAGTGAAGCGGTTAACGCGTTTGGTGATGGATCTGTGTTTATTGAAAAATATGTAGCCTCTCCAAGACATATCGAAATTCAAGTAATGGCAGATACACACGGTAATGTCATTCACCTTTTTGAACGCGAATGTAGCATACAACGTCGTCATCAAAAAGTAGTAGAAGAAGCACCAAGTGCTGTATTAACTCCTGAGTTAAGAGAAAGAATGGGACAAGCTGCTATTAAAGTAGCCAAAGCTTGCGACTATGTTGGTGCCGGTACAGTCGAGTTTTTATTAGATGATCAACATAACTTTTATTTCTTAGAGATGAATACCAGATTACAGGTAGAACATCCTGTAAGCGAAATTATTGCTGGTGTAGATTTAGTAGCACTTCAAATACAAGTTGCTCGTGGTGAAGTGCTTCCTATAAAACAAGAAGATTTAAAAATAAATGGTCACGCTTTAGAGCTTCGAGTATATGCTGAAGATCCTTTAAACGACTTCTTACCTAGCGTTGGTCACTTAGAGCAATACCAAATTCCTGTTGGTGATGGTATTCGTGTAGATAACGGTTTTGAAGAAGGTATGGACATTCCTATTTATTATGATCCAATGTTAGCCAAATTAATTACTTATGGTAAAACTCGTGAAGAAGCCATTCAACTAATGCTAAAAGCTATTTCAGAATATAAAGTAAAAGGGATAGAAACCACTTTACCTTTTGGTGCATTTGTTTGTCAACATGAAGCGTTTACCTCTGGAAACTTTGATACACACTTCGTAAAAAAATACTATTCGCCAGAAGCCTTACAGCAACAAACAGAAAAAGAAGCTAAAATAGCCGCTTTAATTGCTGTAAAACAGTATTTAGAAGATCAAAAACAATTAAGAGTACCAACTAATTAATATGAGTTTTATGTCATTTTGCACGCTTGTGCTAAGCGCAGTCAAAGTAAGATATGGTATCTAATAATTAAAAATAGATGCTGCATCGTAGCGCAGAATGACAAAAAAAGATAAAATTTCAATTATGGAATCTAAAATAAAAGAATTAAACGAAAAACTTGAACTTGCCAAATTAGGAGGTGGACAAGTAAGAATAGATAAACAACACGAAAAGAAAAAACTAACCGCTAGAGAACGTATCGAGTACTTAATGGACGAAGGTTCTTTTGAAGAAATCGGTGCTTTAGTCACACATCGTACGGTAGATTTTGGCATGCAAAACCAAAAGTTTTATGGTGATGGTGTCGTAACTGGTTACGGTACAATAGATGGACGTCTTGTCTATGTATTTGCACAAGACTTTACTGTTTTTGGTGGTGCGTTATCAGAAACACATGCCGAAAAGATTTGTAAAATCATGGATATGGCACTTAAGGTTGGTGCACCATTTATCGGTCTTAACGATTCTGGTGGCGCACGTATCCAAGAAGGTGTTAGATCGCTTGGTGGTTATGCAGATATTTTTCATCGTAATGTAAAAGCATCTGGTGTTATACCGCAAATTTCAGCAATTATGGGACCATGTGCTGGTGGTGCAGTATACTCTCCTGCAATGACCGACTTTACCATGATGGTAGAAGATACAAGTTACATGTTTGTAACAGGTCCAAACGTTGTAAAAACGGTTACTAACGAAACCGTTACTAGTGAAGAATTAGGTGGCGCAAGTACACACAGTACAAAATCTGGTGTAGCACATACAACTTCTGCAAATGATGTTGAATGTTTAGAAGATGTTAAACGTCTACTAAGTTATTTACCACAAAGCAACTTAGAAAAACCAAGAGATCTTCCTTATGATTTAGGTGAAGAAACTCGCGAACAATTAATGAATATTATACCAGATCATGCTAGTAAACCTTACGACATGCATGAGGTAATTAACGGTATTATTGATGAAGATTCCTTTTTTGAAATTCATAAAGATTTTGCCGAAAATATCATTGTTGGTTTTGCTCGTATTGGTGGAAAAAGCGTTGGTATTGTAGCCAATCAACCTTTATTTTTAGCAGGAGTTTTAGATGTAGATAGTTCGCGTAAAGCAGCTCGTTTTACTCGTTTTTGTGACGCCTTTAATATTCCTTTATTAGTGTTAGTAGATGTCCCTGGTTTCTTACCTGGTACCGATCAAGAATGGAATGCAATTATTGTACATGGTGCAAAATTACTGTATGCATTAAGTGAAGCAACTGTGCCAAAAGTAACGGTTATTACGCGTAAAGCTTATGGTGGCGCTTATGATGTAATGAATTCTAAGCATATTGGTGCCGATTTAAATTACGCTTGGCCAAGTGCCGAAATTGCTGTAATGGGTGCAAAAGGTGCTAGTGAAATTATCTTTAGAAAAGAAATTAAAGCAGCCGATAATCCTGAAGAAAAACTGTTAGAAAAAGAAGCAGAATATGCAGATTTATTTGCTAATCCCTATAAAGCTGCAGAACGCGGATTTATAGACGAAGTGATTTTACCAAAAGATACCAGACGTAAATTAATTAAAGCGTTTACCATGTTGGAAGACAAAGAAGAAGTATTACCTAATAGAAAACATGGTAATATTCCTTTATAAAACTAAAAAATCCCGATGTAAAACATCGGGATTTTTTTTATAACACTTAATTGTAAATTGATAGACTAAGCTTCACAGCTAGCACAATCTTTCTTTTGTTTAAATTTTTGTGCAGCATTCATACTATGCTGGTAGTAAAGCGATTTTAATCCTAATTTCCATGCTGTAACATGTATTTTATTAATCTCTTTTACTGGCATATCTGGATGAATAATAATATTAACAGACTGTCCTTGATCAATATGATTTTGACGGTTTGCTGCTTGATAAATAATATCCATTTGGTCTATTTCAGAATAAGTTTTAAATACATCTTTTTCTAATTCTGATAAGAAATCTAAATGCTGTACAGATCCGTCGTTATCTCTAATACTTCTCCATACTTCGGTTGTATTTTTACCTTTAGATTCTAATAAATCTTCTAAATAAGAGTTTTTAATAGTGGTTTTAATCTTAGCGATATCTTTTACATAAATATTTGACCAAATTGGCTCAATACCTTGTGATACTTGACCTAAGATAAATGCAGAAGATGTTGTTGGTGCTACCGCATTTAAGGTTGCATTACGTCTTCCGTAACCTTTTAATACTTTTGGTTCTCCAAATTTTTCTGCTAACTCTTCTGAAGCTTTGTAAGATTTATCTTTAATTACTTTAAAGATCTCACTGTTTAAACTAAAAGCTTCTTGACTGTTAAATGGTAACATTTTAGATTGTAATAACGAGTGCCATCCTAATACACCTAAACCTAAAGAACGGTTTTCTTTAGCAAAGTTGTAGGCGCGCTCCATAAACATAAATGTTTGTCTGTCATCACGATTAGGAGAGTCTCTGTATACTTCTAATTTTTCAACAAATTCAGTAATAACTGCATCTAAGAAGTATACCATAGTTTCTACTGCATCTGTATCTTTCCATTTATCATAGTGTAACACATTTACAGAAGATAATACACATACAAAAGACCAGTCGTCATTAGATGGTAACATAATTTCTGTACATAAGTTACTTGCATAGATTGGTAACTTTTTGTCTTGATAGACATCTGCTGCATTGTTATTAGCATTATCTGTAAAGAAAATATAAGGATAACCCATTTCACCTCTACGCTGTAATACTTTTGCCCAAATGCTACGTTTGTCTACATCACCATCTATCATTTCCTGCATCCATTGATTGGTAACAGTAACACCATGTGTTAGTTCTTGTATTGGGTTACCTTCGGTACCAATTTCTAAAAACTCATGAATATCAGAATGCTCTATTGGTAAGTAAGGCGAAAAACGTCCGCGTCTTACAGATCCTTGGCTTACGACGTCTACCATAGATTCAAATAATTGCATGATATGAACAGCTCCAGATGCGTATCCGTTATTTTTTACTTCAGAACCACGATGTCTTATTTTTCCAAAGTATCCAGACGTACCACCGCCTAGTTTTGACATCATACCAACTTCAGATTGAGAGAAAAGAATGTTACCCATATCGTCATCTACATGAGATCCAAAACAACTAATTGGTAATCCGCGTTCTTTTCCGAAGTTAGACCAAACTGGTGATGCTAAAGAAAAGTAACCTTCTGACATATAGTTATAAAACTTATCAGAATAACCAGGTATCTGCAATATTTGTTCTGCTCTATCGGCAATTTCTCTTATACGCGCTTCGGCGCTTACGCCATCGGTCAAATATCCTGCTGCTAAAAATTGTCTACTATGATCGGTTAGCCATTCAAATCCGCCTGTTCCAGCAGTATTGATTTGGTGTAACGATTTTTTTCTAGCATCAATTAATGGATTTGTTTCCGTTTGCTTTATTTGGTTTGGGGCTTGCTCTGTTTTGTTGTTGTCTTGATCTGTCATCTAAAAAAGGTCGTCACTTGTTATACTTTGGGTTCTTTTACTGTAGTTTATAGAGCGTTTCACGAAGAAATCGCCGTGTTTGGTTCCGATAATTTCATCATCAAACCATTCTGTTTCTGCTAATAATTTTTGATCTACATCAAAAACTTTTTCAATACCAATACTTTCTAAGGAATTATTAAATCTGTTTTTTATAAACTCGTTAATAACTGCTTTTGGTAAGAAATCAATTTCTCCTTTTTCAAAAATCCAATCCACAATCTTACTTTCAGACTCAAAAGATTCTAAGCACATGTCTTTAATCATCTGTTGGTAAGCATCATCAAACCATTCTGGATTTTCGTCTTTTATAATTTTTATAATATCAATACCAAAATCTCCATGGATTTGCTCTTCTTTAGAAGTTGCTTCTACCACATTAGATATTCCTTTTAATACGTTTTTATGCTTGTTAAACGCCATGATTATTAAAAACTGCGAGAATAAAGACACGTGTTCTATAAATAATGAAAACAACAAAATGGACTCTGCATACTCTTGGTTGTCTTCACTTTTTGCATTTTTAAGCGCCGTTTCTAAGTACTGCACACGCTTCATAATCACTGGTTTTTTCTTAAGTGTTTTAAACTCGTTGTTTAAACCTAAGATTTCTAATAAGTGTGAATACGCATCATGATGTCTTACTTCACTTTCTGCAAATGTTGCGCCTACCGATCCGATTTCTGGTTTTGGCATACGATGGTAAATATCTCCCCAAAACGATTTTACTGCAACTTCTATTTGAGAAATGGCTAACATGGTATTTTTTATCGCGCTACGTTCTACATCAGATAATCCTGCTTTAAAATCTTGGATATCACTTGTAAAATTAAACTCGGTATGGATCCAATATGAGTGTCTTATTGCTGGGACATATTCATACAATGCTGGATACTCATAAGGTTTTAAATTAATACGCTTTTCAAAGATGTTACTTTTACGTTTTCTTGCCTGCTCGTCTCTATATAATATGTAGGCTTTTGCTACGTCTAAAAAGTGACTTTCCATCAGTGCATTTTCTACTGCATCTTGTACAGCCTCAACGGTTGGGATGTACTTTGGGTCATTTTCTTTGTGTTTTAAAAGGCTGGTTTCTACAAGTTTAGATACGTGCTCAGCATCTTCTAAGCTCCCGTGTTCTAATGCTGTCATCGCTTTAAGGACAGCGTTGGTTATTTTACTGAGCTGAAAAGGTACAGTCGTAAAATCCCTCTTGATAATGTGATTAATTTGCATAATGGTAATTGATTTTTTTTGTCTTAAAAGGATTATAAAATTGCGATTTTATTTCGAGCGTATTCAAAAAATACCATTTAGTTTTTCCACATAATTATCAACAATTGGTTATCCCTTACTATTACTGAAATGATAAAAATTTACTGTTAATTTTTTGTGAAAAAAACTTAAAAACCGAAGTTTTTATCGGTGAATTTTAAGAGTAATAAAACGCTAAATAGATCATTTTTGACTTTTGAAGTTGAAATAATTTACGCTGTTTTGCTTAGCTTGTTTTTTAAAAATTAACATTCTATTATCATTATAAAATATGACACCTTTTAAGCATTAGCTAATTTTGCAAGATGCAAAACTCTAACCCTGCTTTTAAGAATGAATTTGTAGCATTAATGGCATCTTTAATGTCTATTGTTGCACTAACCATAGATGCATTATTACCTGCTTTACCTAACATTGCCGAAGATTTAAACATTACAGATCCTAATAGTACACAATGGTTAATTACCATGATATTTTTAGGGATTGGTTTTGGGCAGTTAATATTTGGACCGTTGTCTGATAGTTACGGTCGTAAGCCTATTGTTTACATAGGCTTTTTTATTTTTATTATTTCTAGTATTATCTGTGTTACTACAAAAAACTTCGAGATGATGTTGTTTGCTAGAGTATTACAAGGTGTTGGGTTGTCTGCGCCAAGAACAATATCTATTGCTATGGTTAGAGACTCTTTTAGTGGCGATTTTATGGCAAAACTGCTATCTGTAATTGTTATGTTTTTTATTCTGGTACCTGTTATAGCTCCTACTTTTGGCCAAATACTATTAGAATGGTTTGATTGGCGTGCTATTTTTAATGCTAATCTTATATTTGGATCTGTTGTTATGTTATGGTTTTGGAAACGTCAACCAGAAACATTAGATAAAAGTAAACGTATTAAATTTTCTCCTAGCATTTTTATTACTGGCACAAAGGAGTTTTTTAAACACAAAGAAGCGGTAGCTTTTACACTAACTTCTGGTTTTATTACTGGATCTTTTATGGTGTATTTAAGTACTTCACAACAGATTTATCAAGATCAATATAATTTAGGCGAATTGTTTCCTTACTTTTTTGCTAGTACTGCGTTGTCTATTGGGTTATCTACCTTTACTAATAGTAGATTGGTTATGCGTTTTGGATCACGTAATATTGCTTTTTATGCTACTGTTGCCTACTTTTTAATCTCTATTTTATATGTCATCTTATTTATATCTGGAAACAACCCAAGTATTGGAGTTTTAATTTCTTTTTTCTTAATTCAGTTTTTTGCTGTTGGGTTTATTTTTGGTAATTACCGTTCTTTAGCAATGGAGCCTTTAGGGCATATTGCCGGTATTGGTGCAGCAATTAACGGGTTTATATCTACAGTTATGGCGGTACCAATTGCTAATTACATTGGTAGCTTTGTACACACATCTGTACTTCCTTTATTTATAGGGTTTTCTGTATTTGGTTTACTATCGTTAATAACCTTTTATGTTCTAAAATACAGTACACAAAGAAAATTAGCTTAATAAATTTATAACAATATTTTCTACTGAAGAAATTATATACTGCACACCTATTGATATAACAATAAAACCAATAATTCTTGATAAAGCATTAATACCAGACGCGCCTAAAAACTTTACTATAAAATGTGCACTTTTAAGTATTAAATATATTGCAATGGTAACAAGTAGTACTGCAGATAGGATTATTAAAACGTCTTTAGTTAATGTATACTCTTGATTGTAGGTTATTAATAAAGATATTGTTCCTGGTCCTGCTAACATTGGTATTGCTAAAGGCGTTAAGCTTATAGCGTCTCTATTATGTATATCTTCTTGTACACGTTTGCGCTTCATACCTTTATGCTCTCTAAATTTACCTGTCAACAAAGCAAAACCTGAAGAGGTTATAATTAATCCACCTGCTATTTTTAGTGCATTTAATGTAATCCCAAAAAACGATAATATATATTGTCCTGCAAAAAAGGATAAAAACAGAATAATTAATACATCTAAAGCAGTCCAAAACGCAATTTTAGCTCGTTCTTTTTTAGAGTGTTCTTGCGTTAATCCCACAAAAACAGGCACTGTCCCTAAGGGATTAATAATAGAGAATAAAGCGCCAAAAGCAATTAAAAATAAGTCCATTGTTTTTTCTGCAAATTCACTCTATTTTTTAATGGCTTAAGTTATCTTAAACTTAAATCATCTTTAAAAGTAGATTAACTACAAAAAACCACAATACAGTTTTAAAAACCTAAAAACAAACAAGTTAAACCCGTTTTTACAATTACTTAACTTAGTAACAGTAGCGTAAAATTTAATTAATCTAAGCATTAATTTAAGTTAACTTATAAAGAATAATGTCAGATTAGTTTTGTTCAAAATCAAATTTTAAACAACCTTAAAATGAACACATTTAAACAACTATTTTTACAATTTAGCTTAGTAGCTGCTGTTGGAAGCTCTTTCTTTGCATGTGATGGCGAAGATGGATTAAACGGTCAAGACGGACAAGATGGTCAATACTTTACGCCTACAGAAACCATTTTTTCTAACAAATCTTCTTTAAACCCGTTAGTAAATATTAACCCTAATTTTAGTAACGTAAATGCTTACTCTTTAATTAGCTCTACAGACGTATTATCTAACGGTTTCCGTTTAGTTGGCGCACAAGATGGTGCTGGATTTTTAAAAGATGGAGACGAATATATTTATGTTGTTAATGCAGAAGATGATTATAGTGTATCTAGAATTCGTTTTGATCAATACATGAATCCTATACAAGGTGAATGGTTACTTAACGCTGGTGTTGCAGATTATGCAAGACAATGCTCTGGTACTATGTGGGAAGCAGCTGTACATGGTGGATCTCAAGATTTATTCTTATCGGCATCAGAAAGTATTTCTTATGACGTGAAAGGTATTGACCCTTGGATTGAAACTCCTACGCCTACTGCAGATTTTGGATTAGATGCTTTAGGTGAATTTTCTTGGGAAAATGCTGTACCATTACCTCAAAATACTTATGCTGGTAAAACAGTAATTATTGGTGGTGATGATGACTCTAGCGGATCTGAAGGTCAGGTAACCATGTACTTATCAGAAAACGGTGATGCAGATTTAGATAATGGTAAAATTTACGTTTTAAGATTTAAGCAAATTTCTAACGGATCTGGTGGCGTACAAGACGTAGCTTCTAACACTGTATATAACGAAGGTGACTTAGATTTTGGTATGACTTACGATGTAGAGTTTGTAGAAATTGTTAATGGTGCTAACTTAACTAAAAACGAAATGGAAACGGCTTGTTCTAAGGTATACGCCTCTCAATTTATGCGTGTAGAAGATGTAGACTACCAAAAAGGAAGTGATGATAACGGACGTAACGTATACTTTGCTGTTACAGGTCGTGGTCCAGGACAAGGAACTTACAACGATTGGGGAACCGTTTATAAATTACAATTAGACGCAGACAACCCTTTACAAGGTCAATTAACACAAATTGTTAGCGGTAATACAGATACTAACAATATGGATGGAAATTTATCTACCCTACAAAGTCCTGATAACATTTGTGTTACAGAAAACTATGTATATATTCAAGAAGATCCAAACTCTTTTAGCCGTAACCATGCTGCAAGAATCTACCAAACAGATTTAAATGGTAGCAACCCATTAGCTGTATTAGATTTAAAAATTGAAGCTAATTTAGAACCTAACGGAAGCGATGCATTTTCTGGTGAATTTGGTGCACTAATTGACATTTCTGATAAAATAGGAGAACCAGATACTTTTTTACTTAATCTACAACCACATTACTGGAAAAGCAGTGATTTTGTATCTAATAACTTACCACATAACCAAGGTGGTCAAATTGTGTTGTTAAAAGGATTACCAAGATAAATTATCCCTTTATTTTAATCCTAAATGAATCTTCACGTCTTGTGAAGATTCATTTTTATTATTTATATCATTTTAGATGAAAACACTTATTCAACTTTCTATTCTTACCACTACTCTACTTTTTATTGCTTGTAAACAGAAAAGCAATAGCGCAACTACAGCAATGAAAACTGTAGATGTTATTACATGGCAAAAAGCTCAAACGTATTACATCCAACATATGGATAAAGCCATAAACTATCTTGACAGCTTAAAACAAGCTGGTGTTAATGGTACAAAATCTAAGTACTATTTTGCTAAAGCAAGAGAAGCTTTTAAAATTGCCGAACCTTTTGCGTCTTACCTTAATCCAGAAGTTGGTCATCGTACCAACGGTCCTGCTTTACCTGTTTATAAAGAAGACACTGGTAAAATATTATATCCTATCGGTCTTCAAAAAATTGAAGAAAGTGTATACGAACAAGACATTACAGACAAAGACTTTAATCAAGAAATTAAAATCACACAAGGATTAATGCTAGTTTTAAAAGGCGATATGACCAAACATCAACTTACACCTCAACGCTTTTTTAGAGCTACACATCAGCAGTTATTTAGACTAATTAGTTTAGCTATTTCTGGTTTTGATACACCTGTTAGTCATCTAGGCATTAAAGAAACAGCAACATCTTTAAATAGCTTATATAAGGTGTATGAGTTTACCCTTCAACCTAGTATTATAAAAAAAGATGCACTTTTAGATCAACAATTTAAAAACAACATCAAAAACGCAATACAGTACGTTGAAAACAACACCAATTTTGACACATTTGATCGTTTTACTTTTACAAGAGATTACCTTAATCCTATTACTACGCAATGGGTAAATATTCGTAAAACTGCAGATATTTGGGAACCAACAACTACAGATCCTTTCAATTTTGATGCTCCTACTTTTTTTGAAAATAACAGTTTTAATCTTAATCATTTTACTGATGTTAATAATCGTAATCCTTCTAAAGCTCAAATTGACTTAGGTAAAAAGTTGTTTTTTGATCCTAACCTATCGGCTAATCACAATATGGCTTGCGTAACTTGTCATTCACCAAATAAAGGATATGCAGACGGATTGACAACTAGTCTTAATAACAATGGTAAACCTTTAAATCGTAATACACCAACCTTAATTAATAGTGCTTTTCAGCGTAGCTTTTTTTGGGATGGACGCTCAGAAACGATGATAGAACAAATAGCTTCTGTGTTTTTAAACGAAAAGGAATTTAATACCAATGTGCATCAGTTTTCAGAAGATATCCTTAAAGATTCCTCTTACATAAAAGCATTTAAAGCTGCTTATGGAAAAATTCCGAAGAAAAATACAGAGGTTATTAAAGCGCTTTCATCTTACATTTCAACTTTAAATAGTTTTAACTCTAGATTTGATCAAAATATTAGAGGAGAAATTAATGATTTTATTGCCTTTAAAGCCGGATTTAATAACACAAGTTATTTTAACAGACAGTTTAAAAAAATGGAAATGATGACACCTGCTCAGTTTAAAAAATCGGTAAATAAATAATCTATTTAATCGTTTTTACATAACGTTTTACTTCTTTCATCACTTTTGGAGCCAATAATAATGTTGCAGTCATGGTTGGTATTGCCATTAAAGCAAAAACACCATCAATTAAATTAATCATTAAGCTTAATGATGTAGTTGCACCAATGATAATGCTTAAAATGTAGAAATAATTATAATAATGTTGATGCTTTGCGCCTATTAAAAACGACAAACATTTGCCACCATAATACGCATAAGAAAATAACGATGAGACACTAAACACAGCAATACAACCCATTAATAAATACTTACCATAAACAGGCATAGCACTAGCAAATGCAGAAGCTGTAAGACTAACACCGTTTGCATCGGTTGTTTTCCAAACACCTGTAACTAAAATAGCTAATGCGGTTAGTGTACAAACCACCAAGGTATCTATTGCTGGTCCCATCATAGCTACTAAACCTTCACGAATGGGTTGATTGGTTTTTGCTGCGCCATGGGCTAAAGGTGCTGTACCGATACCTGCTTCGTTACTAAAAGCACCACGCTTTATTCCTAAAATAATTAATGTACCAACTACGCCTCCAAACAGCGCATCTTCTTTAATAAAACTAGCAGTAAACGCATCTGTAAAAATAAGTTTGAAA
The DNA here is from genome assembly GCF_037029245.1 of Mesoflavibacter sp. CH_XMU1422-2. Taxonomy (NCBI): domain Bacteria; kingdom Pseudomonadati; phylum Bacteroidota; class Flavobacteriia; order Flavobacteriales; family Flavobacteriaceae; genus Mesoflavibacter; species Mesoflavibacter sp. CH_XMU1422-2. The sequence goes on from NZ_JAYMEE010000062.1 coordinate 541,622, forward strand.
TAATACGGAACACTTTCAATATTAATAATTAAAATGAAAAACACCAATATAAAATAAAGTATCACCATACTTGGGACTAGTTTTGAAGCGACTTTACTAATTCGGTTTAATCCACCTAAAATCACCACCGAAGTAATAGCCACCAAAACCAAACCGATGATTAAATTCGATGTAAAATCAACCTCAAATCCGTTTGGAATCAATACAATATCATTTATTGCTTGCGTTAATTGATTGACGTTAAAAACAGGCAACGCACCTATTAATCCGCAAAGACTAAAAAAGACCGCTAAAGGTTTCCAAGATTTACCTAAACCTTCAACTATAAAATACATGGGTCCGCCTTGTGTTTTGCCTTCACTATCTTTTCCTCTAAACATAATAGCTAAACTAGAGGTGAAAAACTTTGTAGACATACCAATAATAGCACTAATCCACATCCAAAACACTGCGCCTGGTCCACCAAAAGCAATTGCAACTGCTACACCAGCAATGTTTCCCATACCAATGGTAGAAGATAATGCTGTTGTTAAGGCTTGAAAATGTGTGATATCACCTTCGTCTAACTCGTTATCATATTTTCCTTTTAGCACATCTATAGCATGTCTAAAATATCTAAATGGTAAAAATCTGGATAGAATTAAAAGGTATAATCCACCACCTGTTAATAGAATTAATAACGGAAATCCCCAAACCGCAGAAGAAAACGCTTCTACCCAAGTATTGATCTGTTTATACATGCTAACTGTTTTGATTAGTAAATATACATATATTTGTAATCGAATAACTAATGACCGCTTTGAAACCAACACGTCTTTTTTTCTTAGATGCCGTACGTGCGTTTGCCATTTTAATGATGTTGCAAGGTCATTTTATTGATACACTTTTAGACCCAATTTACCGAGACAAAACCAACATAGCTTATACTACTTGGGAATATTTTAGAGGTATTACTGCACCAACTTTTTTTACCATAACTGGTTTAGTGTTTGTCTTTTTGTTATTGCGCGCTAAAGCTAAAAATGAAGATAAATACCGAATAAAAAAAGGTTTTAATAGAGGTTTATTATTGATTGGTATTGGTTATGCATTGCGGTTTTCGTTTTTTAGTTTGTTTAAAGGCGAAATCAACATGTATTTTATCGTTATTGATGTCTTACAATGTATTGGTCTGTCTTTAATTTTAATTATCGGACTTTACCTGCTTACCTTAAAAAACGAAACTATTTTTGCTCTATTAATGCTAATTATTGGTAACGTTATTTTTGTAACCGAACCATTATACCGTACACTACACATAGAAGGTATCCCTAAATTTTTAGCTAATTATTTAACCAAAGAAAATGGGTCTGTGTTTACCATGATTCCGTGGTTTGGCTATGTATGTTTTGGTGCTTTTATAGCTGTTTTATTTCATAAATTTGGTCACAAATACCGTTACAAACAATTTAAAATCACTGGTTTTTTAGTCGTTGGGGTTATATTACTTTTTTGGTCTTCACCTTTTTTAACCTTTTTAACTCAAATTACTGGTATACAACTTTTTGATGATAGCGCTAACTATAATTATCTGTTTACTAGATTAGGTAATGTATTGGTTATTTTTGGACTGTTTTACACCTTTGAGCGGTATTTAAAACAAGCCATTATCACTAAAATAGGACAAAAAACCTTGTCTATTTACGTTATTCATTTTATTATCATTTATGGTAGTTTTACCGGTATAGGTTTAAAGCATTTTTTTTATAAATCACTAACACCAACACAAGCTATTATTGGTGCTATTTTATTTATGGTTGTGGTGTGTTTTATTTCTTTTCATTATGCCAAAACCAACAAGTTTATTTATAAATGGATGCGTAAGGTTTATGAGCGTTTAACAGGATATTAAAAAAAAATAAAACACTGTTAGTCAAAAACTTAAAAACACACTACTCAAATTGAGTATTTAAGCTTTATAAAATTATTAGTATTTTGGGATTTCAAGTTAAAATAACAACTAACTAATCTCTCAAAAATTTTAATAATGAAAACTAAACTAATTACTTTAAGTCTACTACTTTGTAGCGCACTTGCTTTTGCACAAGCAATAACTAACGTAAAAACATTACTTACAGAAACTGAATACGGCAACGCCAGATTATTAGTAACGCCTCTTTCTATTGATGCTCATGCAGAAAAACCTACAAAAACGTCTGGTGTTTACGCTATTTTAGTTTGTTTTACTTATAAAGGAGAACAAAAAGCCATTCATCAAGATTTAACCAGAAAATTTGCCCAAGACGGAGAAGCCGAATTATTCTTAGCAATGGGTGCAAAAAAAGACAATATTGTTATTGGAAATGTTCAGTTTTACAGACGTGACCTTATGTCTTCAGAAAATTATCCTAAAAAAGACGACTGTTATAAATAATTAATCAACATAAATCATAAATTAATATGAAACATTATATTTCTATATTAATCTTTGTATTAGTATGTTCATTTTCTAACGCTCAAGAAAAACAAAATGATGCCACTTGGCAAGAAACTGTAAACTTTCTAAATAAATATAAAAGCTATTTCAAATTAGGATTTACTTACAATAACAACCTAAAAAAATGGGATGAGTATCAAATAGAGCATATATCTATTACTCAACAGTCATTGTACTTTAAAGCCACAAAATATAATTATAAGAAGCAAAAAAGTAAACACATTGAAGTCTCAATTCCTTTTGCCAAATTACAAGATATCTATAGCGGATTTCGTCAAGAAATATCAACCGTAGGCAATAACATTTCGTTTAAATATAGAATGTATGACTACAAAGGAGAAAAAATAGACACTAGATTTAGCAAAGATAGATATGTTAAAACCATATCGTTTAGAATACAAGATGACGAAATGAGAAAACGAATTATAAAAGCTTTTAAGCATTTAATCTATCTAGCAGAACAAAAACGAATAGAAAAACAAAAACAATCAGGAGATAAATTTTAAACTAAATTACCATGAAAACCAAACATCTTTTTTTCACATCAATTTTAAGTGTATTATTCTTTATTAGCGCATCTACAGAAGCTAAAGCACAAAAAATAGTTCAATTTAGCCAGTATAAAATTTATAAAAATGAATATGGCGCTACCAAAATAAAAATTACACCGCATACTAGAAAAGGCAATACAGATTCTAAATATGATAGCAGTTTTAGCGTTTATGGCGTTTTAATTTGTTACACCGTAGATGGTAAACAAAAATCTGCCAGACAAGACATGACTTACGACTTAAAAAACAAAGGTTATTATGAGTTTGGATTAGCTTATGGCAGCAAAGCTAAAGTAGGATCTGTAAGCGTCACTTACTTTAATATGCTAGACACACCAAAAAGTAGTTGGCCTAAAAAAGACGATTGTTATAACTAATTAAAAGTTATCTTTTATAATCCTAAAAAAGCCTATACGATATAGGCTTTTTTTTGATGTTAAATAAAATCAAACATCAGTAAGGTTTAGTATTCTTTAAGGTAACTTTACATAACAATATAGCTTAAATTTTTAGTCAACAAAAAGTGCATTTAGCATTTGAAAAGCATAATCATGAAAACCACACATTATCTATTAACCACTGTTATCCTGCTGATAATTACATCATGCGCGACCACAAAAAACTCAAAATTGTACGGTCACAGTTGGCAATTAGAATATATCTCTGGTACTAAAATAGCTTTTGAAGGTTTATACCCAAATAAAAAACCACAGATATCATTTAATAAAGAAAAACACAAAGTACAAGGCAATAACAGTTGTAATGGTTACTCTGCCAACTACACCATTAAAGACAGCTCTATTTACTTTAGCGAACCAGGACCAAGCACTATGATGTATTGCGGCGAAGGTGAACAAGCTTTTTTAAAAATGATGGAAAAAGTAAACCGCTTTAGTTTTGATGACAATGGAAAACTTAATTTAATGCTAGACAATGTAACTATGCTACGTTTTAAAAAAGTTAAGTAACAATACACCACTACTCTATTAAAGCCTGTTTTTCAGGCTTTTTTTATTGTTAAAAATTAAAATGAAGCGTCATTTGACTTTGTCAAAATTTTCTGCTAACTTCGTTTAACAGTCGATAACGCGAATTGGAAACTCGCTTTATCTTTTCATTACCCAACATATAAAACTATAACATGAAAAAAAACTGTCTTTTTAAACTAATTTTTGTTTTAATTCTACAAAGTACCTTTTCTCAAACTATTGTACAGATGGAAAAAGTCAATGGTGTTTATCAAATTCCATGTAAAGTGAATGGAATAGAGATGAAATTCATTTTTGACACTGGTGCTTCTAATATTTCTATTTCAAAAACAGAAGCTTCTTTTCTCGCAAAACAAGGACTTTTAAAAGAAGATGATATAATTGGGACTCAGAAATTTCGAATTGCGGACGGTTCGATTACAGAAGGAACGAAAATAATAATTAGAGAAATTAAGTTAGGTGACATTTTTATTAATGATGTAAGTGCAACTGTTATTGACAACAATGATGCGCCATTATTATTTGGTCAATCTGCCTTATCTAAATTTGGACGTTTTGAAATTGAAAAAGATATTTTGAGAATATATCCCACGGAAAATAGAAATAATCTAGAATTCCTGGGAATTGACTTAACCAAAACGATTGATGACTTTGGATTAAGTCGTTCAAATCTAACTGAGGCAGACCCAGTAATTGGAATCCCTTTTGAGGTTTGCAATGTGTCAGAAGAGCATGAATTAAAAGGTTTTGGCTTTGAAACGCAATTTTTAATTTTTGATAGAAATGCAAAAATCGTTTCGGTCGGCTTGACAAAGGAATCTAAGGGAAAAAGCAACATTGAAAAAGAAAAATTTGCTAAAGATTTTTTTGAAGACCTATACAGGGAAATGTCTCTAAAATTTGGTTCAACTGAATCAAAAATGTCTAAATCTGCTCAATGGTATAAAAGAAATTTTGATTTAATGATTGGAATTGAGTCTGACCATAAAGTTACACTACTTTATATACCTAGAATTACTGTTAATCCAGACTTAATTATTGATAATAATTCTGAAAATAAAGAATATGTAAAAAATGAACAAGAAATTCCAGAGACAGCAGAAGACTTCTATGAGGAGTTGCGTGATAATGCGGTAAAAACAATGAATACGCACTATGAAGCTATGTCCACGGGTAAATGGAGATTAAATGCTTATAGAAAAAATACAGTAATATATCTCAGCATGGAAAGTGACACGTTTAATATTGACACATCATTATATACGAAAAAAAAACGCAAGAACAATGAACAAACTTTAAGTAAAAATATGGCTTATAAACTTTATGAAATGTATTTTGGTTCAAAAAAGGAAGATACCTTAGAGTATCATACTAGTTTATGGTCTAAAATCGTATTCAATTTTTATTGGACCTATTTGGATGGTACTACTTCAAGTATAGAATATTCAATTTCAGCTGATGACATGCTAAAAATTGGAATTCCCGTTACAAAACAAAAGTTTGATAAATATTGTAAATAAATACGTTGGGTAACAAAGAACTGAGGCAATAAACAAGTAAAATATTAATTATTTATTGCTAGAGTACTTCTATGTTCACCATTGTAAGGCACCC
>NZ_JAYMEE010000063.1:0-1205 GCF_037029245.1 Mesoflavibacter sp. CH_XMU1422-2
TAAAACTTTTTTACGCAAAGTTCTGCTGTTTTCAAAGTTCGGAATTCGCACGATTTTTACGTTTAGTTTTTAATTCCGCTATTGTAACCAACGGTCTCGGCTATGAACAGTTGCGTGGGTTAGCACGGACTTTTGCAAGTACACTACAAGTTGAAAATTCCGCAGGAATTTTCAGGATAAGCCTGTAATAGCAATTGTTTATAGCCATTGTTGTAAGCCGTTTTTTAATTCATATTTATTTGTTCAAAATTCTTTTCTCTCAACATTTTTTTGAATTCAGTTCGGTTCAAACTTTTATCTGTTCTATAATGCCAATGGTAATAGCCAAATTCAATGTTGTAATAATCTCTGGTTTGTTCAAATCCGATTCCAACTATTTTTCCAATAAATTCATTAAATACAGACTCGTCTTTTGTGTGTAATTGAATTTTTTTATGTTCATCCAAAGTCAAATTTGTTTCTCCTTTTTTTGAATGAACTACAATATCGATAAATCCATTTTTTAATGTTGATTCACTATTTAACTTTAAGAATTTAATTATATCTTCTTTTGAGATTAAATCTTTTCCTGCGAAAAGTTCCGTTTGTTCATTTTCCCAATGGTCACGAATATAAATCCAAAACCCGTCTGTTGTAGGTAAAAAGTCAATAGCTTTAAAATACGTTTCAATTAGTCGAGAATTATCCGCAACAAGTTCAAATTCAAATATTCCATTGTCATTTTTGTTATATGCAACAAAACATTCCTTTATTAAATCTGTTTCGTATTCATTTTCGTCAGTTCCGAATGCAATTCCAGTTGGTGGTGTAAATTCCGTTTCTTCTTCTTTTAATTCATAAGTATTGAAAGTCGGAAGCATAAAAATGTCCGAACTCATTTCTATTGCATCTTTTGGCAATTCAAAACTCTCTAAATCATCTAATCTACAAGTTTCAATTAATTCTGGTTTTATCACACCTTCATTTTGTGCTGTTTCCATTGCTTTTGATAGACAATCTCCACAATGTGTTCCGTAAGCATAATAGTTTGAATAAACTCCTGTTTTATTGTCTAAAGTTCCTTGTAATAGGAAGTACCAAAATTCTCGGTTTTTATTCATTTTTATTGGTCTGTTCAAATGGCTTACAACGTTAGCGTATAAATTTCAGTTGCGGAAAATCGGTACGATTTTCCGATTGAGACTGAAAGATAGAAAATTGCAATG
>NZ_JAYMEE010000007.1:0-2744 GCF_037029245.1 Mesoflavibacter sp. CH_XMU1422-2
TCTCTTTGGTTCTTTATGATTAAATGTTAAAGTTAATAGATTGCTAACTTAAGAGGTATATATTCAATTGCTACTGAATTTCCTTTCGGAAATTCATACCAATTTACTATCTTAGTTGCTTAATGCTGAAAATCCTTCGGATTTTAAGCCGCAACTAAATCTATACCAAACCGTTGTAGCCAATTAACTGAATGAATAGAAGAGAATTTTTTATAAAAGTTTGGAATACATTAATTTCTATTTGGAAAAAGTGGATAAGACCAATTTTACTCATTGGAATCATTTTTTTATTTGTAAAGTTCATATTCAAAGCTATTGTGGAAAATGGAAGCGAAAGAGTTGTTGTCATTGTTGCTTTTGTAATTGGATTAGTGATATTAACAGCTCATTTAATGAAAATATTCTTCAATTCCTTTACAAAAAAACTAAACTCAATTTTACCTGAATCCATTAAATTTTGGTTACGGATATTAAGTAAAATATTGAATTATATAAGTCCAGTAATCTTTGGAATAATTATTTATCATTTCTGGAATGAAAACTCGATAAAAACAGTAATAATATTGAGCTTATTGCTTGTATATAAAATTGGAGAAATTATAAAAGAAGAAAAACTAGCTACAACATAGGCTATAATCCATTGCGGCTGAAATTCCTATCGGAATTTCATTGCAATTTACTATCTTTCGGCTACGGCGGAAAGAATCCTGCGGATTTTTCCGCAACGTATCATAGCCAAACCCGTTGTAGCCAATTAAAACCAACCTGAATGACAGAAGAAGACATTTTCGATTTAGAAGCAATAATTAAAATACTTACGGGAAAATTTCCTGATATTGAAAGTGTTTATTTGTTTGGTTCGAGAAGATTCGAAACAGGAAGTTCTCGTTCCGATATTGACATTTTAATTACGACATCAAACCGAATTAAACCTTCGCATTTAAGAGATTTCACGCTTGAACATAGCACAGCTTTGGATTTATTCATTTTGGAGAATGGAAGAGCGACAAGTGTGGCAAATGAAAGTTATATCGAAGCAAGCGACAACGATGAATTGGTTAAAAGCGTAAATGCAGTAATGCTTTATGACCGAACAACAGGAACAAGTGCTGAATTAGAAAAAAGGAAACAAGTAGAAGTCGATAAACGGATAAACCACGAACTGACTTCATTACCAAATGGAACTGCTGAATATTTTGAGATAAGTGCTTTAAAAAAGTACTTTAAACGAGCCAATGAAAATGGATTGACTGCCAAACCATATATTGGTTCATCGACAGAAGAAGCAAGTGAATTTATAATTGAAATTCTAAAAGGACTAATTCCTTCAGTTCATTCTGTTACTAATCACGGACAAGCAAAAACAGGTTGGACAAAAAATCTGAATGATGAATACGATTTCCAAAATTTATTTTGGATTGTTGTAAAACCTTGGCTACCTAATTTAAGTCGTGAAGATGTTGAACTGAAATTTGACGGACAAGAAAAAAGGTCTGACTTTAATTTATTCAACAGCCAATTAGTTATCGAATTAAAGCATATAAAAAACGATGGAGATAAAAGAGCAATTGTAAAAACCTTGAGCGGACTAAAGGATTTTTATGTTCAACATCCTAATGTTCGAACTTTGATTTTTGCAATACTAGTTGAGGAAACAGTTGACTTAGACGATAGAAAATGGGAATCTGATTTTTCATTTTTGGAAAATACGCCACAGGTCAAAACAATAGTAATTAGAAATAAAAAATAACTGGCTACAACAATGGCTATAAGTAATTGCTTGTTCTCGCCTACTTCTGAAAATCCTCGAGGATTTTCAGTTTGGTGTGTACTTGTAAAGTTAAATGCTAACACACGCAACTACTCATAGCCGAGACCGTTGTAAGTAATTTATGAAAACGACCATTTCAGAATATCCAAATTCATATTTGAAAGTTGAATTAAATGAATCGGAAAAAATTATTGTTGAACGAGGAGCAATGATATTATCTGATGGAGACTATGAGTTAAAAACAAAGTTTGAGGCAAAAACTTTTAACAATTGGATTGGAAAGATATTTGGAGGAAAAAGTCTAGCCTATAATATTTATACAGCTAAGGAAAAAATTGAAATGATTTTTTCACCCGATAAAAACGGAGAGATATTTGAAATTGAAATAAATGAAAATAGAAAAGTCATTATTGAGCCAAATTCTCATTTTGCTAGAACAAATGAAATTGACTTAAAAATAATTAAGAAAGATTGGAAAACTACACTTAATGATGGATTAAAAATGAAAGCTAGTGGAAATGGTAAATTATTTCTAATCGGTTATGGAAAGATAATTAATCAAAAACTAAATCCTACAAAAGAATACTTGGTTGACGAAGATTATTTAGTTGCATTTGATAGTAATTTAGAGGTAAAAACTATTTCACGTGGTTTTAAAGAGCTTTTACGAAGTGGAGAAGGTTATTTGTATTCAATCAAAGGAAATGGCGAAATTTGGACTCAAACTAGAGAAGAACACGAAATGTCCTCTAGAGGAGGAATAATTAGTAATATAATAGGAATATTTAGATAAAAACTACTTACAACAATGGCTATAAGTAATTGCTTGTTCTCGCCTACTTCTGAAAATCCTCGCGGATTTTCAGTTTGGTGTGTACTTGCAAAGTTCACCGCTAACCCACGCAACTACTCATAGCCGGGACCGTTGTGGTGCATTTACCAAAACGAACGCTGGAATCAAAACTGACTAAAA
>NZ_JAYMEE010000007.1:2754-4770 GCF_037029245.1 Mesoflavibacter sp. CH_XMU1422-2
CCGCTAACCCACGCAACTACTCATAGCCGGGACCGTTGTGGTGCATTTACCAAAACGAACGCTGGAATCAAAACTGACTAAAACCGAACTAAAATTTCAATGAATTTTTCACGACATTGTGATTTATGCGAAAACCAAATAACGAGTCTTGAAAAAGGATTGACTTGTAATTTGACCAATAAAAAACCTGATTTTAATAATACTTGCTCAAAAATTACACTTGACAAAAAATTTCAAGAAAAATTAGAAATTGCTAATCTCGAATTGGAAATAATACGTAGAAACCAAAAGTCAACACATCTGACTTTCTACAGCACAATAATTATTGGTTTTCTATTAATACTTCTTGGATACTTTTTTTCTGATTGGAATATACATAGCTTATTTCTATGGTCTGTGAAAATTGGAATGATTGTCGCTGGATTTTCATTTCTTGGAATTGCTTACTCTAAACTGAATAAATATAGAAGAGAAAATAAAAAAGCGGAACTGGAAAAAAATAAAATTGATGAAGTCCTGAAAAAATACGGAATTGAATATTATCCAAGTTTTGATTTTAAAGAAAAAATTCACGGAACTCAAGAAGTAATTGTGAAAGTTGAATTTAAAAATTGGACAAAAAGACAAACGGAAAATGCGTATAAATTTGATTATTAATAGAAGAAATAAAAAACGACACCACAACAATGTATAACCGCAATTACGGCGGATTCGACTACGTCCGAATCCACTCGGAATTGCTAACGTCAGTGCTTAACCGAAAAACTTCGTATATTTATCCGTAACTGACGGTTATACGAGACCGTTGTAGCACATTTGAGAAACTATGAAACCTGAATTGAAATATATAGAATTAAAAACTGGATTTGGAGATAACGGACCTGCTTGGATTGGAATGGCGGAATTCTCAAAATCTGGTCGAACTGTCTATTTTAATGGAAAAGCTCTTAAAAACTCAAATGCACAAGGAATTGCTGGAAACTATTACGACATTGAAAGCGGAGATGAATATTGGATTTCTGGAATAAAGAAAAACGGAACTGACCGACATTGGGCTGGAGGCGGAAAAATAATGATTGACCGAAATGTGGTTAACTTATATTTAAGTCAAGTTGACTTCAGTTCGTTGGACAAAAATCGATTTGAATTAGTGGACATTTTGCCAACTGATAAACAAAAGTTTGCGGAATTGGAAAATCAAAAAATAAACTAAAACACTGTGTTAAAAAAGAATATCAACATTGTTTTAGGTTTAATCCAAGTATTATTATCAGTATACTGGATTTATGAAATGATATCTCTTTATTACAAATATCACTATACAGATATCCTTTTTGCTTTTATGTATCCTGATTGGGTTTTGGTTTTCAATATATTATTGAGTATTGTGAACCTATATTTTGGAATAAAACTATTGAACAAAAAAATATCAATCAAACGAAGTTATTTGACAATGCTAATTTTAATAACTGTTGGTGGATTGATAAATAATTTAAGTGTTGCGTAAAATAAAAACGTGCTACAACAATGTATAACCGCAATTACGGCGGATTCGACTACGTCCGAATCCACTCGGAATTGCTAACGTCAGTTCTTAACTGAAAATTATTAACTTTAATCCCGTAACTGACGGTTATACGAGACCGTTGGTTACAATAGCGGAATTAAAAAACTAAACGTGAAAATTGTGCGAATTCTGAACTTTGAAAACAGCGGAACTTTGCGCAAAAACCAAAACGGAAACTGAATTTAATACTCGAAACCGAAACGTGACGCTGAATTGAAAATATAAAACGGAACTGTGCGCGTGAACCAACTCGAGCGGAATTATAAAAAACCTGAATTGATCACTCCTACTCGATTGAATTCCAAAATTGCGGAATAAAACGTGGAATTGAATAGCAAAATGTAAAACAAAAACTCTGAATGAACCTCAAAAAACTGAAATATAACTGTAACCAACAAAGAACTGAGGCAATAAACAAGTAAAATATTAATTATTTATTGCTAGAGTAC
>NZ_JAYMEE010000007.1:4780-4845 GCF_037029245.1 Mesoflavibacter sp. CH_XMU1422-2
ACTGAATTTCCTACGGAAATTCATTGCAATTTTCTATCTTTCAGCTAAATCGGAAAATCGTACCG
>NZ_JAYMEE010000007.1:4855-8056 GCF_037029245.1 Mesoflavibacter sp. CH_XMU1422-2
TGTATAAATTCAATTGCGACTGAATTTCCTACGGAAATTCATTGCAATTTTCTATCTTTCAGCTAAATCGGAAAATCGTACCGATTTTCCGCAACTGAAATTTATACGCTAACGTTGGCAATAATTAATGACTAAATTTAACGTTATTAGAATGATAAACCAAAAATAGAAAAACAATGAAAAACTTAATGAAATTTATCGGATTAGCATTTTTGACAATCACATTGGCTTTTACAACTGTTGACAAAAAAACAATTGTAATTGACGTTAGTCACGGTGGACACGATAATGGAACAATAGTAAACGGATATAACGAAAAAGGAATCGCGCTTAACATTGCAAATAAAATCAAGGAGTTGAATAAAAATTCTAATTTGGAAATTATCTTGACAAGAGATTCAGATAAATTCTTATCATTAAACGAACGAGCAGAACAAATCAATAAATTAAAACCTGACTTTGTAATCTCGCTGCACGTGAACGCAGCCGATGACAAAAAGGAAAGCGGAAAAGAAATATTTGTAAGTGATAAAAACAAGCAGAAAGAAAAATCGGGAAGTTTAGCTCTCGAATTATTTTATAGCTTCAAAGACAGAAATGTGGAAATTAAAAAGGCAGATTTTTACCTTCTTAAAAACGTGGAATATCCAATTGCCTTGCTTGAACTTGGATATTTGACTAACGAAAATGACAGAGAAGTATTGACAACCGAAAAAGGACAATCTGAACTCGCCGAATCAATATTGAACGTGATAAAATAACTATTGCCAACAATGGCTATAAGTAATTGCTTGTGCTCGCCTACTTTGGAAATTCCTGCGGAATTTCCAACTTGGTGTGTACTTGCAAGGTTAATCGCTAACCCACGCAACTACTCATAGCCTAATCGTTGTACGCAATTTGACCAAAAATCTGACTATTAATGAAAGCTAAATGTTTATGGTGTTTTAAAGAAAGTCCAGAAGTAACATTTGACAAAAAAGCTCACACAATACCAAAATCATTAGGAGGTCAAAACTTCAATAATAATGTCTGTGATAATTGTAATGAGTACTTTGGAAACAGAAATGAAAGAAATAGAAAATATTCTATTGAAGAAGCATTAAAAGAAGCTTTTAATATTTCAAGGAGAAGACTATTAAATTCAGGAAAAACAAAGCGAAAAATAGGAGACTTTAAATCTAAATTCTTTGATATTAAACAAAGAAACGGAAAATACAGGTTAAGTATAAAACCATCATTCAGATTTTCATCAGGATTTCAAAAAGAACTTTGTAGAGCATTCAAACGCGGACTTTACAAAATGTTTTTGGAAGAACTCAACCGACAGAAAAACATTGGTTATGAACCAAAATTCGATGTAATAAGACAATTTGCTAGATACGACAAAGGAGATTTACCAGTTCTGTATTTTAATCGAGTTATTGGGATTATGATGATGTTTGACAGGGAAGCTGAAACACCAATCCTATTCTTTGACCGAATGAAATATTTATACTCAAATGACAAGTTCACAGAAATAGAGTTTCTAGGTCACGTATTTGGTTTTCCTATATCAAAGTTTAATATTGAAGACTATAAAAATTATGTAAGCAAATCAATAGAGAATAAAAAAGGTTTTTTTACAGATGCAGTATTTATTCAAAAAATGACAGATGTAGACATAACTTTAAAAATAATGAATGATTAAAAAACTGCGTACAACAATGTATAACCGCAATTACGGCGGATTCGACTACGTCCGAATCCACTCGGAATTGCTAACGTCAGTTCTTAACCGAAAATCATTATCTTTAATCCCGTAACTGACGGTTATACGAGACCGTTGTGCATAATTATGAAAAAACGATTTCTGATAATATTTATACTTCTGATTTCAATGAAATCTTTCGCTTGCTCTTGCGAGTGTAATTGGAATTGCAGATTCGGTGCAATATCGGACAATCAGGAATTTGTTGCATTAATCAAAGTAATCGAATATTCGGACTTTTTGGAAGACGAAATTTACGACTATGATGGAAAAATGCCCTATTCAATGACTGTGGAAGTAATCAAAAAATATAAAGGTTCTGAAACCCGAAAACGCTTCAAAATTTGGGGAGACAACGGAATTTTATGCCGACCATATATTGCGGATTTTAAAGTCGGAAAGTATTATTTAATTGCACCTTCCAAAATCGAAAGTGATTCTGAGGACGAACAAAACGGAGATTACGATTTTTTTTCTTGTTGGAATGACTATTTGGCGGTGGATTATGACAAGAAAATTGCTTACGGAGAATACTCTTGGTGGCGGAAAGAAATAACTCTTGAAAAATTTGAAAGAAAACTGGAAAAATAACTATGCACAACAACGGCTATAGTTCATTACGGCTGAAATTCCAAATCGGAATTTCGAGCCTTTTTGCTAAATTTATGGTTACGGCGGAATGATACTCGCGTACCATTCCGTAACGAAACCATAGCCCAACCGTTGTGCATAATATTAACAAACAAAACGCCAAATGAAAAAACCTATATTTTTAATTGTAATATTTCTGCTAATCGGACTTAAAATAAATGCACAGGAATTGACTTGTAAAGACTTTAAAATCGGACAATTTTATATTCCTGAAACACCTGAAATGGCAAAATATACAATCGTTGAAAATGACAGCATTTCGGAATTTACACCTGAAAGAGACAAAACGATAAAAAAATATATTGTAATCCGAGAAAAAGGAACTCAAATAGAATGGAAAAATGGAATTGGAAACGGAAATCCTGAATATGAAATAATTGAGTGGATTGACGACTGCACTTACCGACTGACTTATGATTCTTCAAAATCGGAATTGGACGAAGGAAAAAAATGGGTAAATGATAATAACGGAATTGTTGTCTCGAAAACAAAAATTGAAAATAAGTGTCTGTATTACACAGCAACTATGACAACAAATGACGGACAAAAAGTTTCACAAAACGGAATAATATGCAAGGAATAAAAATACTATGCACAACAATGTATAACCGCAATTACGGCGGATTCGACTACGTCCGAATCCACTCGGAATTGCTAACGTCAGTGCTAAACCGAAAAATTTGCGTACTTTAACCCGTAACTGACGGTTATACGAAACCGTTAGCAGCAATTTAAGCCAAATTAACCGATGAAATATTCTATAACACTAATGCTTCTAATAGTAATTATTGCTTACGGAA
>NZ_JAYMEE010000064.1:0-3026 GCF_037029245.1 Mesoflavibacter sp. CH_XMU1422-2
ATTCATTGCAATTTTCTATCTTTCAGTCTCAATCGGAAAATCGTACCGATTTTCCGCAACTGAAATTTATACGCTAACGTTGTACGCAATTTAAGAAATGACCGAAACTGAAATAAAAACCATTACTGAATTGGAAAAATGGCTTAAGGAAAATTGCTATCCAATGAATAGTTATAGCATTAATGGAAATGCTATTTATGAGGGTTTTGGATTGGAGAATAACGGAGGACTTTTTCAATGGTTCTATACCGAACGTGGAGATAAACAGACTTTGGAACACTTTGCGACCGAAAAAGAAGCTGTTGAATACGCTCTAAAAAAAATTAAATCGGATGAACACGCAAATCGGAATTATATCGGAATGTATAAATCTGACCAAGAAGTAGAACAAATATTGTCTGAACTCAAAAAACGTGGAATTGAATATTGGACTGACAAAATCCCTTATGGCGGAATAAATGACTGGCGAACTCGAATTTTTGTAATTGGTTGCGGAATTAAAAACGCACAGGATTTAATAAAAAGCTGAACTTAAAAATTAAATGGAAAATAAATTGAAAATTATTTCTCTGACATCATATTCGCTCATAATACTTATGGGACAAATGATTGGACTTCCATTTATTTTTTGGCTAATATTTACAAGTTTTGAGTTTGGCAATAGCGACCAAATCTTTGCAGTTTTGGGACTAACTGGATTTGTCTTGAATTTTACTAAATACGGAAAACCAAGACTTGGGAAAATATTAAGCTTTATTCTTATGATTTCGCCAATCGTAAGACGAGTGACAGAAATACCTATTGAGAAATTTAATTATTTAAGTTTTCAGATACCGCTTTTGATTTTTTTAATCGTTTATCTGATTTACATATTAAAACCGAATAAAAATAAAAAAACTGCGTACAACAATGGCTATAAGTAATTGCTTGTCCTCGCCTACTTTGGAAATTCCTGCGGAATTTCCAACTTGGTGTGTACTTGCAAAGTTAAGTGCTAAACCACGCAACTACTCATAGCCGAGACCGTTGGTTACAATAGCGGAATTAAAAACTAAACGTAAAAAACGTGCGAATTCCAAACTTTGTAAACAGCGGAACTGTGCGCAAAAAAGTATAACGGAAACTGAGTTTATAAAAAGAAATTAAAGCAAAGGAAATGAAAAGAATTTATGTAATTTATTTCGTACTTATTGCAAGTATCATTCTTATGATATTAAATATTGCTGAATTAGATTTTGACAATCTTAAAAAAGGTCCTTTTACTGGAATTATTTCAAATATACTTCTGATTGCAGCAATGTTGTTAAGTATAAGAGATATAAAGAAAAAAGAAAACAACTAATCGGAATTTAAAAAACGTGAATTGATCACTGCTACTCTATCGAATTCCAAAATTTCGGAATAAAACGTGGATTGAATAGCAAAACGCAAAACAAAACTCTGAATGAACCAAAAACTGAAATATAACTGTAACCAACATCGTATAAATTCAATTGCGGTTGAATTTCCTTTCGGAAATTCATTGCAATTTTCTATCTTTTCAGTCTCAATCGGAAAATCGTACCGATTTTCCGCAACTGAAATTTATACACAAACGTTAGCTGTAATATTGCATCAACCAAAAACGCTCAATTCGTGTTGATTTTAAGCAACGTAACTTTAAAAAATTGAAAACAGAATTTTAGCCTGTTATGGATCTGAATTTTAAAACGGTAAACGGAACTGAACTCTAAAACTGACTCGTACGGAATTGAATAAATTGCGGTCGAATTCTGTCGCTCAAAACGGAACAGAAACTAAAAAAACGGAAAAAGTAAAACGGAATGTTGCGCAAAAAAAAGTGGAATAAAAATAAGTTTTCTTTCTACAATTTCGCCAGCTGAATCACATAAAATAAAACAACACTACAGCTAACAAGGTATATATTCAATTGCTACTGAATTTCCTTTCGGAAATTCATACCAATTTACTATCTTAGTTGCTTAATGCTGAAAATCCTTCGGATTTTAAGCCGCAACTAAATCTATACCAAACCGTTGTAAAACATTTAAGAAAAACCAATGAACAGAATTTTAAGCATCACATTTTTAGTCTTTTTACTAACTTCTTGCGGAAATAAACGAGAGGGAGAAGAAAAAACAGGTTTACTTTCTAATTTAGTGAGTATAACAGACAATGAGAATAACGGAATTGAGGAAATTTTAGGCTTTTATGGAGGACGTTGTGAATATTCAATTGGAGTATCTGCTTCAACAAGTGATGGAACAAAAAAATACTTCGAAATTGAAATGAGCCAGAGCGATGCTATTGATAAACGATTAGACAAGGTTTATCTTCCATCATCAAATATTGCATATCGATTCTATAAAAATCTAAAAGAGGAAAAGAAAAATTATGACGAAATAAAAGTTGTTTTGATTTCCAAAGACAACAAAAAACAAGAATTTAACTTTCCGATTACTCTTCTTGAAAAAGCGGAAAAAAGAATCAAAGTAGCAGAAAAAACAGTTAGTCTTTTAAAGGAAAAACAGTTCGAAGAATTAAAAGAAATGCTAAATAATGAACTTGTTGCTTTTGACAAAGAGGAATTGATTCCTCGCTTAAAAGAATTTGAACCACAATTAGGAAATATTCTTGAGTTTAGACTATTTGGATTTAAAATAACGGAAATAAAAGACAAGGAATTAATGCATATTTCTGGTGCTATTATCAGAGACAAACAGAATAATGAATTTAGCGTTGATATAGACTTTAATTCGGATAAATACGAACTGTATCAATTACAATATAAATTGTAACGGAATTAAAAAACGTTTTACAACAACGTGTATAATTAATTGCTTTGGTCGTTGTCTACTTGGAAAATTCCTTCGGAATTTTCTCGCGTTCGTTTTTGTTTACTAAATTAGTTGCTCAAACACGCAACTAACCATACACAAAACCGTTGTGCGTCATATGACAAGCGACAGTAACAAAGAAAAACGGGAAAGCTGAAAACCGATTAGAGTAAGCACCTAAACTAAAAC
>NZ_JAYMEE010000065.1:0-749 GCF_037029245.1 Mesoflavibacter sp. CH_XMU1422-2
AATTTCAATTTTTTAGAGTTACGTTGCTAAATCTCCGAACGAATTGAGCGTTTTTGGTTGATGCAATATTGTAGTTAACGGTCTCGTATAACCGTCAGTTACGGGATTAAAGTTAATGATTTTCGGTTAAGAACTGACTTTAGCAATTCCGAGTGGATTCGGACGTAGTCGAATCCGCCGTAATTGCGGTTATACATTGTTAGCTAACGTTTTTTTAATTTTTTCAGTTTTTCTCTTAGCAAGAATAAGTCAGAAAAATCAATCCACTCATCTTTCCTGTATTCGTATTTAATCAATTTTATTTTGTTCGACTTTATTTTGTAATAATATATGGTGTTTGCTGGAAATTGGCTATCAATATTTTCTTTTGAAATTAATATAAGAGTGTCTTTTTTTATTTTCCAAGTTCCGATTTGCTCTTTATGTTTGATTTGATGTAAAACATAATAATAAACTCTATGATAAGTGCTGTCATCATAAATAACTAAACTATCCAATTCAGATTCTGTCCATTTAATTCCATTTGGTGCTAATGATTTTTTTCTTTCTTTTTCAAATTTATATTCAGATAGAATTTTCTTTTCAGCACTATTTGTTTGTCCAAAAATCGTATTGGATAAAATTCCGAAAAATAATATGATGAATGTTTTTTTCAAATGTTAGCTAACGGTCTGGTGTATGGCTCGTTGCGTGCAAATTAGTGATTAATTTTCGGTTGAGCCACAAGCCAGATTTTTTAAATTTTACTA
>NZ_JAYMEE010000066.1:0-643 GCF_037029245.1 Mesoflavibacter sp. CH_XMU1422-2
TGCCTTACAATGGTGAACATAGAAGTACTCTAGCAATAAATAATTAATATTTTACTTGTTTATTGCCTCAGTTCTTTGTTAGCTTTTAGTGCTTTTTTGTCCGCTTAATATTTCGTTACGATTTTCTTTTTTCGGTCAGTTTTTAATTCCACAAACTTGCTAAATTTCCGCAATATTTTTCAATTCCGATTGAGTGAGCAATTCCGCAACTTGCTAAATTCCGATTGAGTGAGATTCCGAGTTTTTAATTCAGATTTCGATTCCGCAAACGAGCTAAAAAATCAGACGTAATTCAATTCAGAGTTTGAGTGAGAATTCAGCGTATTTTTAAAAATTCGGTAACATAGTTTTTCGGTTTTTACTTCCTTAAAACTCAAAAAAAAATCGAAAAAGAAACTGGCTTTATTCAATTCCGCAAACTTGCTCCAGCATTAAAGCTAACGTTTGTGTATAAATTTCAGTTGCGGCTTAAAATCCGCAGGATTTTAAGTTAGGTACTAATTTAGTAAATAGGTTTGAATTTCCGAAAGGAAATTCAACCGCAATTGAATTTATACGATGTTGGTTACAGTTATATTTCAGTTTTATGAGGTTCATTCAGCGTTTTGATTTGCGTTTTGCTATTCAATTCCACGTTATTATT
>NZ_JAYMEE010000066.1:653-1023 GCF_037029245.1 Mesoflavibacter sp. CH_XMU1422-2
ATGAGGTTCATTCAGCGTTTTGATTTGCGTTTTGCTATTCAATTCCACGTTATTATTCCGTAAATTTTGGAATTCGATAGAGTAGAAGTGATTAATTCACGTTTTTAAATTCCGCTCGAGTTGGTTTCTGCGCACAGTTCCGTTTTACATTTTCAATTCAGCGTCACGTTTCGGTTTCGAGTATAAAATTCAGTTTCCGTTATTTTTTTTGCGCAAAGTTCCGCTGTTTTCAAAGTTCAGAATTCGCACAATTTTCACACTTAGTTTTTAATTCCGCTATTGTAACCAACGGGTTTGGCTATGATACGTTGCGGAAAAATCCGCAGGATTCTTTCCGCCGTAGCCGAAAGATAGTAAATTGCAATGAAAT
>NZ_JAYMEE010000066.1:1090-2861 GCF_037029245.1 Mesoflavibacter sp. CH_XMU1422-2
TTGAGATTCACTCAGCGTTTTTTTTGCGTTCAGCTATTCAATTCCACGTTTTGATTCCGCAATTTTGGAATTCGATAGAGTAGAAGTGATCAATTCACGTTTTTTAATTCCGCACGAGTTGGTTTCAGCGCACAGTTCCGTTTTACATTTTCAATTCAGCGTTACTTTTCGGTCTCGAGTTTTAAATTCAGTTTCCGTAAAACTTTTTTACGCAAAGTTCTGCTGTTTTCAAAGTTCGGAATTCGCACGATTTTTACGTTTAGTTTTTAATTCCGCTATTGCAACCAACGGTCTCGGCTATGAGTAGTTGCGTGGTTTAGCACTTAACTTTGCAAGTACACACCAAACTGAAAATCCGCGAGGATTTTCAGAAGTAGGCGAGAACAAGCAATTACTTATAGCCATTGTTAGGCAAAGTTATTTATTCTTTATTCGATTCATATAATGCAACAAAATCAGATTCTTTTAATATTCGTAAATTTTGTCCTTTTATTTTCAATTCTTCTGCTTTCAAATGTTTAGAACTTTTCTTTTTTCCTGAAAGTTTACTAATATCTTGGTCTCCTACAACTAAAAGTGTTGTTTTTTTCGTTACGCTGTTTACAACATTGCAACCAATTTCAGATGCAAGTACAGAAGCTTCTCTTCTCGGAATTTGTAATGAACCTGTAAACACTAAAACTTCTCCGAACAAATTTCCATCAGGATTTCCCTCTTTTGAAACAGATTTACTGTAAGTTTTTGCGTTTGCTAAAATTGGATTATTTACTCTTATAAGCCAATCATCAATGGTGTTCTCTTTTTCTTTAATTGCGGAAATTAAAATATGTGCACAAGCTTTAGCATCTTCTAAAGCATCGTGGTGATTAAAAGAGAAATTCAATTTTTTACAAACATTCGCAAGTCCATATCCTTTGTATGCAAATTCTTCCCAACATCTTCGAGCAACTTTTGCTGTATCTATCCAATTATTTTGGATTGCTGGAAGTCCATATTTTTCACAGGTTCTATTTATTGAAACTCTGTCGAAATGAGTATGACAAACACAAACATAATTTTCTAAATTTTGTTTAAGAACCTCATATATTTCTGGGAATTTTGGGCTTTCAATTACATCATCTTCTGTAATGTTGTGTATTGACTCATTCCAAAAGTCAAAATAATCTTCTGGATTTATTAAACTTGACCATTCTTTCTTTATTTGACCGTTTTCATAAATCACAAATCCAATTTGACAAATTGATGCCATATCAGAGTTTGCAGTTTCAACGTCAATAGCTAAAAAGTCCATTAGTTAGCATTTTTTAATTTTTCTAAATCCATTGTAAAGGTTACTATCATTTTTGTTTTTGTACAAGTCAAAACCACTTCCTCATTCATATCAATATTCAAATCTTCTCCTCGAAGTGCTTGCCATTTAGCGATGTAATTTAATGCTCCAATTTTTTCCTTTTTCTTTAAAGCCTTGTCAATTCCGCCTTTATATCCAAGAACTGGTAATTCTCCTCTTTTTGCTTTTTCTGCTAATTCAGGTTCTTTTATTGCTAACGCTCTACCAACTTCATAATTTTTTATCAAGCCTTTGTCTTCTTTTCTCCAAGTTTCTTCCCAAGTCAGATTCTGTCTATCAGGTTCTGAAAAACTTCTGTAAATTTTTGTCATTGTCGTTGGTTTTTAATTTTGCCTAACGGTCTCGTATAACCGTCAGTTACGGGATTAAAGTTAATAATTTTCGGTTAAGAACTGGCGTTAGCAATTCCGAGTGGATTCG
>NZ_JAYMEE010000067.1:0-928 GCF_037029245.1 Mesoflavibacter sp. CH_XMU1422-2
ATTCATTGCAATTTTCTATCTTTCAGTCTCAATCGGAAAATCGTACCGATTTTCCGCAACTGAAATTTATACGCTAACGTTGGCAACAAGCTGAAAAAAAATCGGTAATCATAAAAACAACCGAAATTGATAATTTTGTATCTTTGATAAAAAGACAAAAGGAAATGGATTTAGAAGCAAGAAAAATATCATTTGTTCAAGAGTTTTTAAGACTGCAAAACGAAGAAATCGTTAGCGGACTTGAAAAATTATTGCGAAAAAGAAAAGCTGAATTGATTGAAAGAAATTTCAAACCGATGACAATGGAGCAATATAATGCTGAAATTGACCAAGCAATGGAAGACTCTAAAAACGGACGAATGATAAAAGCGACTGATTTAAAAGCTAAAATCCAAAAATGGGGTTAGAAATTTACTGGTTAGAACTCGCAGAAAATAAACTTGAAGATATTTTTGGTTACTATTTAGTAAAGGCTAACAAAAAAGTAGCCGAAACATTAGTTGATGGAATTGTCGACACAACTATTGGAATCGAAAATCAGCCTGAAATCGGACAAATAGAAATTACCTTAAAACACCGAAAAGAAAAATTTAGATATTTAGTTTATAAAAACTATAAAATAATTTATTGGGTTAATTACGATTTTAATCGAATCGAAATAGCTAATGTTTTTGACACAAGACAAGACCCAGGAAAAATAAACGAAACAAAATAAAAAGCCAGTTGCCAACAATGGCTATAAGTAATTGCTTGTTCTCGCCTACTTCTGAAAATCCCCCGGATTTTCAGTTTGGTGTGTACTTGCAAAGTTAAGTGCTAAACTACGCAACTACTCATAGCCGAGACCGTTGTACACAATACGAAAAATGAAAATCGGAACTAAAATATTAATCCTATTTCTGACCCTGAATTTGCTTTCTTGCAAAAG
>NZ_JAYMEE010000068.1:0-1315 GCF_037029245.1 Mesoflavibacter sp. CH_XMU1422-2
TTGCGAATTCTGTCACCTGGTTTTAAGTCCGAATATTTGAATTTTTTCCTTTTGAACATCTTTTTTCAAGATTACTTACAACGTGTTGGTATAAGAATAGTTGCGGTTTTGTGTGCGGCAGATTTTCCGATAGGAAAATCAGACGCGGCAAAAGCGCAACAACCTTTGGTCAAGCACTAAAGTAGCAATTATTTTTATACGGTGTTGGGTTTTAGTGCTTTTTTGTCCGCTTAATAATTCCTTCCGTTTTTCTTTTGCAAGATTTTTATTCCGCAAACTTGCTAAATTTCCGCAATGTTTTTCAATTCAGTTCCGAAGCTTCGGAAGAGTAATCAATTCCGCAACTTGCTAAATTCCGCCCACAGTTCGGTTTTGGTTTCAGTTCAGATTCCGATTCCGCAAGCGAGCTAAAAATTCCGATGTGATTCTGTCAACATTTCGATTCCGCAAACTTGCTCAGATTCGGCAGTTTGTTTTTCCGCAAAAGGTTTAAATTCCACGTAGATATTTGTCAAATTCCGATTTTTCCAAACTTAAATTTCAGCCGAAAGTTTTGATTTGGAACGGAATTTCAGCATTAAACCCAACGGTTTGGCTATGATTCCGTTGCGGCGAAAAATCGGAGATTTTTCAGAGTAGGAATCAAGCCAAAATTAATTAATACTAAGTTAGGTTTTTTCACTTTCATAGCAATGGATTATAGCCGTTGTTACCAAACGGTTTTTATTTTTTAATTATAAAATTCATTTTTTTAGATTCCATTTATTCGGCAAATATTTGTTAATTCCGTTATCATAAGCATTCCAGTATAAGAGGTCATTTCCATACCAAAAGACGTCAATTTTTTGTCCAATTTCGAAAGGTTTACTCCAACTATTAGCATATTTTACTTTTTGAATAGTGTACTCGTTATTTTCTAAATCAATTTTCACATAAGGATAGTCCAATTCAGTGTAATCATTTCTCATTGGGCCTTTTTCCTTTCGGTATTCAATTACTTCGGCAGATATTTTTTTTGAAGTAGTTCTCATTTTTAAGAACTCAATTTTTGTATGAGTTAGAAAAACAAAAATTCCAATAATTACAATTAAAAAAATCCAAAGTGTCATTTAGTTTCTGTTTTCAACTGTTTGGTAACGGTCTCGTATAACCGTCAGTTACGGGTTAAATTAGCGATTATTTTCGGTTTATCACAGGCTTTAGCAATTCCGAGTGGATTCGGACGTAGTCTAATCCGCCGTAATTGCGGTTATACATCTTAAGTTAGCAATCTATTAACTTTAACATTTAATCATAAAGAACCAAAGAGAGGAAT
>NZ_JAYMEE010000069.1:0-7772 GCF_037029245.1 Mesoflavibacter sp. CH_XMU1422-2
GATTAAATGTTAAAGTTAATAGATTGCTAACTTAAGATGTATAAATTCAATTGCGGCTGAATTTCCTGCGGAAATTCATTGCAAATTTTTTATCTTTCAGCTTAATCGGAAAATCGTACCGATTTTCCGCAACTGAAATTTATACGCTAACGTTGTGTGCAATTAACGCCACGAAAAATCTAATTTTCCTTAAATTCAACGAAATGAAAACAAAACTTATCTTCAACACATTGCTTTTTCTGCTGATTACGAATTTTGTTTATACCCAAAACTTAATTGTTGGCGAATGGAAAAAAATAGATACTTGTCCAGATGGAAATAGTATCATTCAAAATTTCAAAGATGATGGAACAGGTACAGTAATAGTTCCAGATTGCAATAAAGTGTGTGCGCCATATTATTATAAGTATGAATTCTTATGGTCAACAAGTGGTTCTAAATTAACAGTCAATTATCAATCTGTAGCAGAATACTGTGGTAAGAAAGCACCTGTTCCACCAACTGACGTAATGGATTATGAGGTTTCTGAAAATAATTTAAGAATCGTACAAGACAGGTATGTCAGGAATGGCTCATCGTCAGAAAAACAAAACTCATCTACAAACGCCAAAGTAGAATTGGCAAATAAAATTTCTGAAGAGTATAATCTTGCACCCGAACATTCTGAACTACTACAAATAATTGCTTCGTCAAATTCTAAAGAAGAGTTGTTGAGCAAATTAAAAGCTAAAAATCAAGAATTATATACGGAAACAGCAATGAAGGCTGTGAATAAGTTGTTCGGGAATAGTAATATTGATTTACCTATTTCGATAAGCGAAATGACACAAATCGCTAATGGAAATATTGAAGAGGCTATTAATCAAATTAATCGAAATGCAGATATTTCGAGAATTACCGAAGGTTTTGGAGGAAATGAGGTACTCGCCAACCAGCTTTATGATGGAATGCAAATGACTATTGATGCAATTGACGAAAAGTGGGAAGAAAAAGCTGAAGAAAAAGCTCAAGAATTTGTTAATTATACAAAACAATTTAAAATATCAAATAATAGATCAAGTAGCTCAAAAAAATTCGAGTATAGGGCGAATTTTTTAGATGAAAACTGGAAGTTTTATAAAAATGATTTTATTCAGATTACAGAATATGATTCATTAAAAATTAATGTTAATATCAAAAAAAAAAATTAAGGAATCAGAGCTAAAGACAAACGATTTTATCTTTGCAGAGTTTTCTAATAGTGATTTTGATTTTTACGAAGACTTTTCAATTGAATTTCAGATTGGTTTTAATACAAAAGAATTAAAAGGTTGGAAACCATCTCTTGCTTTTTTTGTGTCTCAGAAAACAAAAGCTTCGCTCGGTTTTATAAATCATTCGAATATACTTTATTCTTTTACACCGATAATGAATGTACATTATGGTTATAATAAAATGGGGAAATCAAGCAAACATAAAGATTTCATACATAAAAATATAAGCATATCTCATTATGGCACCTATTTAAATGAAACTTGGACTTTAGAACCTTCGACCAGTGAATGGATTAAGTCATTTGCAAAAGATAGTAGAAATAGGAGTAAAATAGCAAAAAAAAGAATTAAAGAATATAGGAAAAACAATATTGATAAAATCTATATGACATATAGGCTAATAAAGGAAAATGGTAAAATTTACCTTGAGACGGAAAATAAAAGCAGAGTAACTAATGAGATAGTAAAAGCAAGAACCAAAAGTATAGAATTCGAATTCTTACAAGACGAAAAACTATATTTTGGAATTGCTTACTTTTTAGACGAAGGTGTGTCGTTTGAAATTAGAAACTTTAAAATTAATCAATAACTGCACACAACAACGGCTATAATTCATTGCTGTTGAATTCCTAATCGGAATTCATTGCAATTTGCTATCTTTAGGTTACGGCGGAAAATCATAGCTGATTTTCCACAACGAGCTATACACAAACACGTTAGCTGTAATAACGTGACACAAACTACGGTTTTTATAAAAACTGAAATTTGTTTTTTATAAGTTAATTATTTAAAAATGTACAGTTTATGAAATATTTTTCGTATAATTGAAACACGATAAGGGAAAGCTGATGCCCTAACTAAGTAAGCATAATTTGTATTAAACTTTTAAAAATGAAAAAAATCTTTTTAACATTAGTAGCAGTTGTTACATTTACTATTTCTACCAGTGCTCAATGTGGTGAACAAGCTACACAAGTTTCTAATTCATGTGGCATGTCTGGTTGTTTTTATGTTCAACTTGAGCCTACAGGTAGTTTATCTGTCGATATCTCAATTGCTGAGTCTACAAATGGTACATTCAGAAGACCACTTAACTTTAGGGAGGCAATAGCAGTAGCTAATGCTATGGAGGAGCTTTGTTAAACAGTATAAAGTATGAAAGTTTTTTTGTCCTTTCTTGTCATAACATTTATGCTTTTAGGTCATTCTCAATCTAATTCTAATAAAAAGAATGATGTAAAAATAATGTATCAATTCGATTACAAAAAGCACTCTAATTCTGAAAAACTGGTTAGCGAAAATACTACTCTTATTATTGACAATAATAAAAGTAGTATTTTTACCTATCAAAAAATGATAAATCTTGATAGTATACAACGTGTAAGAGAGCTTGATATCACAGATGTAATGTCAAATAGATTATCAGTGTATAGTTTTATTGCATATAGTAATGACTCAATAACCCATTATGAGACAATAGGAAATGATTTATTAAAATTTAAAGAGCCAATAAGTAGTAATTGGAAATTGATTAATGAAAAAAAGCAAATCAGTGGTTATAATTGTAAAAAAGCTATTATAAATTATGCTGGTAGAGAATGGGTAGCATGGTTTACTTCAGAAATTGCTTTGAATAGTGGTCCCTATAAATTTCATGGTTTGCCAGGTCTCATAATTGAGCTCTATGACACTGAAAATATATTTAGTTTTAAAGCGTATGCAATAAAATACGGAGATTTTGAAATTAATAATAACACCTTAAACTATTTCATAACCGAGGATGGTGATAAATTTCAAGAATTAGATAGAAAAGATTTTTTATCGATTAGAAATAAGTATTATCAAATGTCTTTAAATCAGAAATTGAAGTATATGAATCGGAATGAAGAAGGTAATCATGAACTTATTGTCTCAAGTATAGATGGAGGAAGCATTAATACAAATCGTAAGCCAAAAATCAGAAATTTTATTGAGCGTAATTGATAAAGAAAAAAAATATTGTTTTATCTTAAAAATGATATTAACGGCATCCATAGTTTGGATGCCTTTTTTTGCTATATCGCAAGATATTCACATAAGAGGAGTAATTAAGGATTCAAAAGGTCAAGTATTGCCTAATACAATAATTATTGCGAGCTCAACTATAAATGAATCAGACATTATAGCTTTTTATAGTTCTGGTGATGATGGAAAATATCATCTCAAACTCAAGGAAAACTATCCAAAAGATAGCTTGTGGTTAGTTGTAAGACATATGGCATACGAAACCAAAAAGTTAAAAGTACCATCTAAAAGTGCTACAAAAAATTTTAAACTTATTGAAAGACTAGAACAATTAGATGAGGTTCTTTTGAAATCTCCAAGAAAATTAGAAATTAAGGGAGATACTATAACCTATAATGTTAAAGGCATAAAAGCTGATAAAGATTATACAATTGAAGATGTTATCAATAGAATTCCTGGAGTTACCATTAGTGAAAATGGTCAAATCAGATATGAAGATAAGCCTATAAGTCATTTGTATATAAATGGTGTTGATTTACTGGAAGGAAGATACAATATTGCCACTCAAGGTATTCCTGCTGATGCTGTAAAAGAAATCGATATCATGAAACGACATAATCATGAACGCATTAACATTGGTAGAACTGAAAGTGATGATGTAGCATTTAATTTAAAAATAAAGGAGGGTGTAGGTTTAGTTTTTGGCAGTATAAAAGGAGATATAGGAGCACCTCTAATAACTGGTTTAATGGAAGGAACTCCCATATACCTAAAAGATAATTTTCAGAATATCAGTAGCCTTAAGTTTAATAATACTGGTAAGACCCTACGAAACATAAGTAGTAATTTAACAATAGAGGATTTAAATGTTTTGGGTATGAGGCTAGCTAAAAATCCGATTATCAGACCCCCAAATATTAGTGGTGTTGTAATATCGGATAAATTTTGGCTTGATAATGACTCTTATTCGATAACCAATGATGCATTACATAAAATTAATGACAGCACCCTTCTTAAATGGAATTTAAATTATATAAATGAATTAGGCGTAATAGAAAAAAATTCTTCCTCTACATTTATCATTGATAATGATTCCAGTGTTGTTGTTAATCAAGCAAAAAATGAATTGAGAAAACAGCGCTTCCAATTTGGGATTAACCAAGAGGTTAATAAAAGAAATTTTTATGCGAAAAACAATACAATAATTGAATATCAAGACAACACAGGGTTAGAAAATTCTACCCTTAACAGCAATAGTATAAATGCTAATTATGAAAATTATGAATTCAGGATGAATAACACTACATATCTTAAAACGCTTATATCAAAGGATAATATTATTCAGTCTGGTTTATTAGTAGAATATAATCGTCGCTTTGAAACCCTATTTGTTATACCTCCTGTTTTTGAAAGTGTTTTTAGTAGTAACACAATAAATAATAGGACAAATCAGGATATAAGGATTAATGAATTTAATATCGGTGGATTTTCGAATTACGCTTTTGAGTTATCAAACCTAAAATGGAATGTTAATCAAAGGATACAATATAGTAAAATTAATTTTCAAAGCGATTTAAGAGTATTACCTGAACTAGAATCTCAAGATTTTCCATTTTCAAGTGATTATAATTACAATAGATTTGTTTCTATATCTAAAGTCGAAACAAAACTAAGCTTAGGGAAATTAAAATTAAAATGGAGGCTTTCGGGAGATTTTATAAACTTAAATAACGTGGACGACAAAAACAATGAAATATATCAACAAAAGTCTTTCTTTTTGATTCAACCATTTGCTTCTGCTCGTTACATAATTAATACTAAATGGAATGTTGGGATAAGCTATTCCAAAGAAAACAGAATATCAAATTTTTCACAACTTTACCCTGCCATAATTTTGCAGAACTATAATTCTCTTACACAAAACCCAGAGATTATTAATAAAACCAAATCACATTCCATTTCTCATTTTTTAAATTATAGCGATATTTTAAAAAGTTTCTTCTTTAAAATGAACGGTAGGTTCTCAGAAACTGAATCAGAAGTAACTTTTGTTAATCAACTTAATGATGACGGCTTTATAATTACTAATGTAATAGAACGACCTAATACTACAAAGAATGCATCTTTAACTTTAAATTTATCAAAAGGATTCTTAGGGTCATTCAACTCAAATTTATCTTATACGTATAGCTATACGGAAAATGAACTATTCTTTAATAATAACTTTTTAAATACTATCAATTCGAGACATAGTATAAACCTAGATTTAAGTTTTGATAGTGGAAGTTGGTATGCCATAGAATATGATGCAAGACTTAATATTGGAAACTCACGATTACCAGATAATAATGCAAGTAATTTAAATTTCTTTCAAACAATAGATTTGGATTTCTACACAAGTAAGTCAACCAGGATAAATTTTGGATTAGAATCTTCTAGGACTTCTACTTCAACAAGTGATGAAAGAAATAATAATACATTATTTAATACATCATTTTTTTATAAACCATCCAAGAAAGTATACTTAAGAGCATCTCTCATAAATATATTTAACACATCATTTTTTACTACTACATATAGTAGAGCAAACTTTGTAAACACCTCTCAGTTTTCTCTTCGCCCAAGACAATTTACTATAGGTTTCACATATTCATTATGAGTATTATAAGTTTAAATTAAAATTATAGCTAGTTCTCGACTAATTATAAAAATTCTCAAGGATTTTCTATTTGGTTTATGATTTAATAACGTAGAGTATTTTCGTAATCGGAACTTTAAGCTGAACTGAACTCATAAAGCTCACTCAATCGGAATTTCTCATTCGAAACCTGACTTATATCACGCTGGATTTTTTAGCTCATTAGTGCTATTGGAATCGGAATAACAACGCACGAAATCTTACTA
This sequence comes from Mesoflavibacter sp. CH_XMU1422-2, assembly GCF_037029245.1. NCBI lineage: Bacteria > Pseudomonadati > Bacteroidota > Flavobacteriia > Flavobacteriales > Flavobacteriaceae > Mesoflavibacter > Mesoflavibacter sp. CH_XMU1422-2. The sequence goes on from NZ_JAYMEE010000069.1 coordinate 6,162, forward strand.
AAAATCTGAATTTGTTTCTATCAGTATTTTATGACTCAAAACTGGAATTTAACACTCAAAAATTTACTCAAACAAATAAAAACAAACCAATTACTACAGCTAACAATGTGTATAATTCATTGCTGGTAAAAGGCTTACTTACGAAAGTCCTCGCTGATTTTCTATCTATGATTTATTTGCTAACTTTAGTGCTTAAACCACGCAACGAAATCATACACCAGACCGTTGTGCAACATATAAGAAATTAACAGCCATCAATATGACACAATCTGATTTTGATAAATTAAGTACTAGAAAACAATTAATTGTGATTGATGAAATTGGTATTAAAATTGACAGTTTTATTCCTTGGTTTGGCAATATTAGGATTTCAACATTATATTCAATTTCAAATTTTTTCGTGGAGTTAGTTATGGATATTGAAACAAGAAAATTTGAATCAATAAACACCTTTAATAATATTAAGTTTTTGTCAAAATATCCACAATATTTATATAAAATCGATAGAGAAATTAAAAACCAAATTCGTTAAATTATTAAATTAAAATAGCAATTTTGAAACAAGAATTACAAGAGGTTTTATCTATAATCGAACAAGATGAATATTATGACAGTTTGAGTAAATATTTAAAAAGAACATTATACATTATTGCTGACCTTATTGATTATTATGATGATGGATGTAGTTACGAGTCTTTAGAAATGCTTTGTGTCCAATCTGGAATAAGTCAAACCCAATATTTATCTGACTTAATAAAATTATTGTTTCTTGGTTATATTACACGTAACGATGCTAATAAAGAATCTGAAAATTTCACAATTGGTTCAACTCGAATTTATAATCAGCTTCATTCAGAATATTGCAAAGAAAAGTATGAGAAAATTAAAATTGAAAAGATTAATCATTTAAAGCTTTGGTTACATTCAAAAATAAATTCAATTAAAGGAGAATCTTATTTAACAAGATATAAAGGTAGAACAATTGAAGATATATTTAAAAATGACCCTGATTATATAATTGAGAAAATTCAAAACGGGAATTTCATTTTGAGTTTATCAACAATCGAAATATTGGAAAACAGGTATAAATATCAATTTCCAGACAACCTTAAAGAACGATTAATTAACTATAATGAAGAGTATTTAAAGAAAGAAAAGTATTTAATAGCTAATAAAAAGAAAAAGCATCAAATCCTTCCCATAAAAAATAACAACTTGGAGTATAAAAATAGAATGCTTGAAAAACAAAATTTTATGATGTCTCTTGATAAAAGCAAATATAAATATGAATTAATCAATGACAGAATCAATATATTAGGTAATTTCTATTGGGATAATGAATCTAAATTAATAGACGACTTATCAATAAATGGAAATTTAAAAATTTCAAATTTTTTAGAAAAACCAAAAATAATTCCGAGAGGATTAAAAGTTTCGGGCTACATTCAGTTTGGAACTTTTACATTTAAAGAAGAGGATGAAACCGAAAACTCATTTGACGTTTGGTTGAAATTAGAATAAATACGTCGCACAACAAAGAACTGAGGCAATAAACAAGTAAAATATTAATTATTTATTGCTAGAGTACTTCTATGTTCACCATTGTAAGGC
>NZ_JAYMEE010000070.1:0-143186 GCF_037029245.1 Mesoflavibacter sp. CH_XMU1422-2
CACAACATAACATCTGTTAAGTTATATAACATTTTATCTCAAGAAATATTTAGCGAAACAGATATTGATACTTCAGATTATACTGCTTTAAAAACAGGTAAATTAAGTACAGGTACTTACATTATTAAAATGAAAACTGATGTTGGTGAAATTTCTAAAAAAGTTCTGATCGAATAAATAAACCAAAGCCTTATAATTAAAAAGCCGAAACGTATGTTTCGGCTTTTTTTTATCTTTTTAATGCAAAATGACCTGAATAAGTCCTTCCGTCATACCGTGTTAGTATAAACCAATAATCATCAGATCTAAGATTTAAGCCATTAAAAGTACCATCCCAAGAATTATCATCTGGGTTTAATTGTTTAATAAATTTACCGTACCTATCAAAAATGTCTATAGTATAACTACTTTCAGAAGCTATACTTTTAATCTTCCAAGCATCATTTATTCCGTCATTATTAGGTGTAAAAAAACTAGGATAATAAATTAAAAAAACATCTTCACTTACTACTCCACAATTGTTTTTGTCTCTAACATATACGGTATAGTCTCCATACTTAACATCGTTAAATACATTACTGTCCTGAAAAAATATTCCATCTATAGAATATTCATAATTACCAATTCCTTCTGCTTCAACTATTATTGAATTACTGTTGCTTGTCCAGTCGTCTACAGTAATATTCGTGATTTCTGCAACATCAGAATTTGAAACATTAAAATACTTAATCTCTGTACAAGTTATATCATTATAGTAATTAGATACTTCTACCCAATATTCACCAGTTTCATTTAGAGTTATCGTGTTAGACACTTCTCCTGTAGACCACAATACACTATCAAAACCATAGGGAACAGAAACTGTTACCTCTTCGTTTTTACACAAATACCAGTTTTCATTAAATTCAAAATCAGGTGTTTCTAGATAAATAATTTGAAATTGTGAAACAGTAAAACAATCCGGATTATTTTTATTAAAAACTCGCACATAAATTGTTGTTTCTATATTTTCACTTTGAAAAGGTAACTCTATAGGGTTCAAATTTAGTTCTGCTTCTACAAAACTATTATGATAAGACGTCATAAATTGCCCATTTGACTCAATATTTAATATGGATTGGTTTTGAAAGTTAAAATCTAAAGGATCATCAAAGCTATCTGAACATAAAATAATATCTGACGACGAAGTAATAACTGGTACGTCATAAATAGTAATAGTTTGGTTTTGCTCAATTACGTTAAAGCCATCTACCAAAGTAATTGCTACTTGATATTCTCCTGGTGCATCATATAAATGATTTACAGTTTCTTGAGAAGAGAATGTACCGTCTCCAAAATCCCATAAAACAGAGTCAAAAATTTCGTTACCACTAACCTCAAATTCAGTAAATTCTCCAAAACAATTTCCTTCAAATTTTATATAAGAATCAAAAAAAGATTGAATAAATGGTGGTAATCCTGCTTTAGATACACCAGTTGTCAAGTAAACGCCATCATACTGATAATCTGCTTGATCACCATATGCATTAGGATTATTAATAACGCCTAAATAATCATACTCAAAATGTGCTACATAAATTTTCTTGTCTGGACCTAATTGTAAAGCACTATGAGGAAAATCTCCAAAAGACTCTCCGTTTGTTGTTAAATCGTATCTTGAATTTATGATATCATTATAATTAAAATTTGATGTATCAAATTGTATAATTCCGTCTTGAGTTTCTGATACATAAAGATATTTACTGTTAGAAGAAAACTCTACACCATAAATATAGCTAAGAGGCAGACCTTGATCAAAATCTGTTATTTGAATATTATTACTTGGTTTACCTGTTGTAGCATTAAACTCAAATAAATCTAATACTTCAGAAGAGTAAGCTACAGCTAATTTTGTACCATCTGGAGATATCTTCATTGCTCCAACATTATCGTAAATATCTATTGGCGTATGACCAATTTGCGTCTCTACAGGATTCATTTGAATACCATTATTAGTTACTAAATAACTAACAAATTTGTTTGAATCACTTGCATGAGATACAACCCAAATATCATTTTCATTAGTATGTTTTATTGCTGAAATCTTCTCTGAAGTTGATTCATATAAAAGCACATTTTTTTCTGATAGGACAACACCTCCTAACCCAGAATCTAATGACATATCTACTAAACTATATCTTAACCCATTTTCTCCTCCTGTTTCTGGCAAGGAAAACACATAGTATAGATTAATATTTCCTGGATGAGGTATGATAATACCTGATTGAGTACTAGAAATTGAACCTAACAAACCTGTTCCGTTTGGCATTAGTTGGTGATTTTTATTCCATACATCAATACCGTCAGTATAAAACAATAAATTTCCATTACTGTCCGAAATTGTAGAACAACCTTCGGGTGTATTCAAGACTCCATCATCAAGAGCTACAGGTATACCGTTACTAAAATTAATACCAGCATTTTGACCAAAATACCAATTGTTTGCTTGATTTTGACCAAATAATACTATTGTAAAAAGTAAATTTAGTAGAAAAAGCAGATTTTTCATTTAAATAGCAAAAACCTAAAGATAAGGTTTTTAGCTAAAATTTTTAACAACTTGCTCTAAATTAACATTTTGTTGCTCTCCGGTAATCATGTTTTTTAAAGCAAAAAGGTTGTTTTCTATTTCTTGTTCTCCTACAATTATTACAAAAGGAATGTTTCTTTTGTTAGCATAATTCATTTGCTTTTTCATTTTTGCATTATCAGGATAAAGCTCTGCATTTATACCGTTTTCGCGTAAGGTTTTTATTGCTTTTAGAGAATATAATGCTTCTTTTTCTCCAAAATTAATAAACAATACTTCTGTAGATTTTGTTATAGTTTCAGGAAACAATTCTAGCTCTTCTAATACTAAATAAATACGATCTAATCCAAAACTAATACCAACACCACTCATATTTTTCATACCGAAGATACCAGTTAAATCATCGTATCTTCCGCCTCCGCCAATAGAACCCATTGCTACGCTTGGAGCAGATACTTCAAAAATTGCACCAGTATAATAATTTAAACCTCTTGCTAAGGTAACATCTAGTTGAAGGATAGCAGATTTTAAACCAAGCTCTGAAATTGCTGTATTTATAAATTGAAGTTCTTCAATACCTTTTTTTCCTTCTTCAGAAGTACTTAAAATAGAGTTTAAGCTTTCTACTTGTGTTCCAAAATCTCCTGATAAGGTAAATAAAGGTTGAAGTTTTTCTATACCGTCAGGACTTATTCCTTTACTAAGCATTTCTTCTTTTACCTTCTCCTCACCTATTTTATCAAGTTTATCTAATGCTACTGTAAAATCTATTAATTTATCACTTGCACCTATAACTTCTGCAATACCTGATAAAATTTTTCGATTATTAATTTTTATAGTTGCGCCTTCTAGTTTAAGTGCTGTAAATACTTCGTCATATAATTGCACTAGCTCTACTTCTTGCCACAAACTATTACTACCTACCACATCTGCATCGCACTGATAAAACTCTCTAAAACGTCCTTTTTGCGGTCTATCTGCACGCCAAACTGGTTGCATTTGGTAACGTTTAAACGGAAATTCTATCTCGTTTTGGTGTTGTACCACGTATCTTGCAAATGGTACTGTTAAGTCGTAACGAAGTGCTTTTTCTGAGATTTCACTAGAGTTTTTTGAATTAAAACTATCTAATTCATTTATATATTCATTATATATTTTTTCAAAATTATTTCTTTTAAACTCTAAAGAAGATTCAAATTGAAGTATATCCATAGAATCATTCTCTCTAAAGAAACTTAAAATTTCTGATTCATTTTTCAAGAAAAAATCTCTTAAAATCCCTTTTTCTAATTTACCTATTCCTGAAATTATTTTTAAATATCTATTAACTGTTTCCTCATAACCGAAATCATCATTTCTAAAATTAGAAATAGTTTTAATTGAATCTAATAACTCAAAGAAATAAACAGAAAATTTACCTGAATTTATTATATTCTTTCTTACATCTTTAAAATAATCACCACTATTTAATATTTTAAAAATCAAGCGATCACCTTCATCACCATACTTACCCATTAAGGTGTCTGAATTTTCAAAACTTGGTGTTTCTATTGGCATAAATCCAAAACGTTCAAATTTTGATTTTATAGTATTAAAAATATAGTTTCGTTTTGCGACTTCTTCTGGATTAAAATCTCTGGTTCCTTTTGGTATGCTTGGTTTTTGTGCCATATTAACTTCCTGCGAATGCAGAAATTTATTTAAATGATTATTATTTTATTTAAGTTTAAAAAGCTTAGTAGCAAAAATAGTAGTTTAGTTACAAATAACGAAAGTTAATTATTGAGATTACTATCTATGCAGAAGTGACTATTTTAATTGATTAAATTGTTCATATACTCATACAACTCACCTTTTGTAATATTGCTTCCTTGTTGGATAAGTGCAAATTTATCTAGGTTTTTGTCATCAGAATATTCTTTTTTTGCTTGAGCAAACTCTACACTTTCGTCCATTAAATTATTACGTAACCAATTAAAGCCTTCTTGTGTAGTTACATCTACATCTTCTTTTTCAATTTTTATCCCTATTAAATGCATATGATCGTCGTTTAATGCAAAAAGATGTATGTTTTTAGGCGAAATATGTTCTAAGTATTTGGCTGCTGTTAATACGCCTTCCCAAACCAAATCACTAAATACATCTAGCTCTTGTTCGGCTACTTCTGGTTTTTCTGTTTTAATGGTTTGCCACTCTTCTGCTGTGATAGATTGTGTGGCTAAAAAGTTGATAAATTCTTGGTGCAGTTCTTCAAATTGTTCTTTTGTAAGTCTTGCGTATTTCATGTGTTTTTATTTTGAAATTTGTAAAGCATTAGCGGCTTCAAATGGTCTATCTGTTGCAAAAACATCTATACCTTTTTGCATCCAATGTCTATATAATGTGTCAGATTTTGTTTTTGCTTGTTTGTCTAAGTTTCCTAAAGTACCTAAAATGGTTTTGACACCTAATTTATGTATGGCTTTATACAAACTATCTGACGATAATCTTGTACCCGTAAATGCTAACATATTTTGGGTTGGTATTTTTGAGTGCAAAAGCCAATCTAATTCTTTTGTATTTCTTGCTGAAACAGAAAGTAATAAATGAGGTGCAATTGCATAAGCTTCTGTAGCTTGTTGTATATCGTAAGTGATTAAAACAACTTGATCTTGTGCTTGTAATTGATTAACTAAATTTACAATAGATTTATAATCTACACTTCGTTTTTTATCTAGTGTTAATACAATATTGTTCTGTTTTGCAAATAGAAGTACATCTTTAAGTGTAGGTATCTTAAAGTTTGTTTCTGTGCCAAAATCATCCACCAAATTAAACTGCTGAAGTTGCTTATAAGTATAGTTAGTTAATTTGCCAGTACCCGTTGTTGTGCGATCCAAACTATTATCGTGCATTAAAACTAATACACTATCTTTAGTTTGTGCTACATCAATCTCATAAATAGCAGATATACTATCATTAATATATTTTAAGGTTTCTAGGCAGTTTTCTGGATAATTACTTAATCCTTTTCCGCCTCGATGTACGCTAATTATTGGTTTATCATCACTACGATATTTAAACTTTTTAAGTAAAATAGATGTGGTTTGATTTGATTTTGATTGCGGTTTTACATCTTGTTTGTTTTTATTATTACAAGACAATAAAACCAATAGTATTAGTAAAATATAGGTGTAAGTTGATTTAACATTATTCATTAAGCTGATATTTTTTTATTATGGATACACAATAAATATATTGTAAAATTAACATAAAAAAAGCCACCTTTTAGGTGGCTTTAATTTTTATTTAAAATTTGCTAACTTGTTTGTTAACTTATTTTAAGCTTGCGCTACTACTTCAAATTCGATATCTGCAGATGCTTCACGGTGTAAACGTACAGTAGCCGTATATAGACCTAAACGTTTAATATTACCTCCAACGATAGAAACATACTTCTTATCTACAGTATGTCCTTCTTTTTCAAATGCTTCTACTAAATCTAATTTAGTTACAGAACCAAATAATTTATCTCCTGCAGATGCTCCTTCTGTAGCTTTTGCAGCTATTTTTATATCTAATTGTTTTAAAGCTTCTAACGTTTTGTTAGCTTCTTCAATTACTTTTTTGTCTTTAAAAGCACGTTGCTTTAAAGTTTCCTCTAATGCCTTTTTAGCAGACTTTGTTGCTAAAATTGCTTGTCCTGTTGGGATTAAGAAGTTTCTACCATAACCGTTCTTTACCGTTACAACATCGTCTTTAAATCCTACGTTTTCAACGTCTTGTTTTAATATAAGTTCCATTGTGTTATGATAATTTTATTTTAATAAATCTGTTACGTATGGTAACAAAGCTAAGTGACGAGCTCTTTTTACAGCTACAGATACTTTTCTTTGGTATTTTAAAGAAGTACCTGTTAAACGTCTTGGTAAAATTTTACCTTGCTCGTTTACAAAGTTTAATAACCAGTCTGCATCTTTGTAATCAACATACTTAATACCAGACTTTTTAAAACGACAATACTTTTTAGTCTTGTTAGTTTCTATATTTAAAGGAGTTAAATATCTAATTTCTCCTTCTTTTTTTCCTTTTGCTTGTTGTTCGATACTTGCCATGATGATTACGCTTTTTGTTTAAGTTTTTCTCTTCTACGTTCTGCCCATGCAACAGCGTGCTTATCCATTGCTACAGTTAAATAACGCATAAAACGCTCGTCACGTCTAAATTCTAACTCTAAAGGCTCTATTACTTCTCCTTCTACTTGGTACTCAAATAAGTGATAAAAACCACTTTTTTTGTTTTGAATAGGGTAAGCTAATTTTTTTAGTCCCCAATCTTCTTTCGATACCATCTTAGCTCCTCTAGAAACAAGAAAATCTTCGTATTTCTTTACTGTCTCCTTTATCTGTGTTTCAGATAAAACGGGATTTAAGATGAAAACAGTTTCATAATGATTCATAAAAATCTATTTTATTGTGTTAAAAATGAGTGCAAAAGTAATTCTTTTTATTTAATAACACAATACCCTTGTAAATATTTCTGTTAAACGACTTTTTAAATGTATATTCGAATGATTTTATTTTTATGTTAAAAAAATCATTTTACCGATGTTTTTTGGTTTTAATCCGTATTTTTTGTACTATTGTCGATAACTTAACCTTAACACTTACGCTATGATACTAAATTGTGTAGTTGTAGATGACTCGGCAATACAAAGATTGTCTATTGTAAAACTTATTGAAGGCAACAACAACCTTAATCTAATTGCTGAATACAGCATCGCTTTAGAAACCAAAAATGGATTAAACACCCATAAGGTAGATCTTATCTTTTTAGATATAGAAATGTCTGTTCTTAATGGTTTTGAGCTTCTGGACGTTTTAAATAATAAGCCTCAAATTATTTTTGTTACAGGAAAAACCGAGTATGCTTTTAAAGCTTTTAATTACGATGCTACAGATTACTTACAAAAGCCAATCTCTAGAGATCGTTTTAATCAAGCTGTAGAAAAAGCTGTAGAGCAACACAAACTTAAACAAGACTTTAGTCAAGAAGAAGGCGAACATATTTTTGTAAAAAGTAATCTAAAAAAACGTAAGGTTTATATTAAGGACATTAAATGGATCGAAGCACTTGGTGATTATGTAAAACTTGTTACAGAAGATACTAGCCTTGTTGTCCTATCTACAATGAAAGCTTTTGAAAAAGAATTACCAGAAGGAAAGTTTTTAAGAATACACAAATCTTATATTGTTAACCTTGATAAAATAGATAGATTTAATAGTAAAAATGTTGAAGTTGGCGCTTACGAAATACCGTTAAGTAGAAACAAGAAAACACAATTAGTTGAAGCTTTAAATAGCATCTAAACTACTACTCTACTATAAAAAATTAAAATCCTGTTTCTTTTTTGAAATGGGATTTTTTTTGGATTACACTTAATAATTATCCACATTCATGATTAATCGTACAGATTTAAAATCTCCTATTGCATTAAAAGTAGTTTCTACACGTTTTATAGCTTCTTTTGTTTTGCCTAGATGTTGACCTTGAGGTATTTTAATCAATATGTTTTTATGATACTGATTACGAATTCTTGATACTGGCGGAAACTCTGGTCCCAAAACATTATTTTTAAACAATTGTACCAATGCTTTGGCTAACCAATCTGAAGCCAAATTCACTTTATTATAATCACGATGTTTTAAAGTAATTTTTATTAATCTATAAAATGGTGGATACTTATAATTATAACGTTCTTCTAGCTGTTCTTTAAACATTCCAATATAGTCGTTAGTTGAGACTTGCTGTAAAATTTTATGATACGGATTGTATGTTTGTATCAAAACTTTGCCTCTTTTATCGGTACGTCCTGCACGACCTGATACTTGTAGCATTAATTGAAAACTTCTCTCATGTGCTCTAAAGTCAGGAAAATTTAACATGTTATCGGCATTCATTATACCAACTAGTTTAACATTTCTAAAATCTAAACCCTTGGTAAGCATTTGTGTACCAACCAAAATATCTATTTCTTGTTGTTCTAAAGCGGTAATAATCTTCTCGTAACCAAATTTTCCTCGTGTGGTATCTAAATCCATTCTTGCTACTTTAAAATCTGGAAATAATTCTTTTATCTCAGCTTCTATTTGCTCTGTACCAAATCCTACAGTATCTAAATCTGGTGTGCCACAAGCCATACATTTTTGCTGCATAGCAATACCATAACCACAATAATGACAACGTAATTGTTTACGATATTGATGATAAGTTAAACTAACATCGCAATTTGGACATTGTGGCGAGTGACCACAAGTTGTACACTCTACAATTGGAGAATAACCTCGTCTATTTTGAAACAAAATAACTTGATACCCTTCTTTTAAAGTTTCTGTAATTTCTTCAATCAAACGGTCAGAAAAATGACCTTTCATACGCTTTTTTTTGTACTTATCTTTTAGATCTACCAATTCTATATCTGGCATTTGTACATTATTATAACGTCTATTTATTTGTACTAATCCATATTTTTTTTCTTGTGCATTATGATAACTTTCTAAGCTTGGCGTTGCGCTTCCTAATAAAATTTTTGCCTTGAAAAATGATGCTAACACAACTGCAGAATCACGTGCATGATAACGTGGTGCTGGATCAAATTGTTTAAAAGATTGCTCATGCTCTTCATCTACTATGATTAACCCTAAATTATCAAATGGTAAAAATATGGATGATCGTGCTCCTAAAATTATTTTCGCTTTCGCGGAATTATGTAGCACATTATTATAAACCTCAACACGTTCATGCGCTGAATATTTACTATGAAAAACAGCTACTTGCTCTCCAAAATAATCTTGTAAACGACTAACCAATTGTGTAGTTAATGCAATTTCAGGAAGTAAATACAAGGCTTGTTTTCCTTCAGCTATTACATCTTCAATTAGCTTTACATAAACTTCTGTTTTACCTGAAGATGTCACACCATGTAACAACACAACGTTTTGGTTTTCAAACTGATTTTTTATTTGCTGTAAAGCTTCTGTCTGATATTGATTTAACTGTTTACTTTCTGAGTTTTCTTCACCATTATATTGTACACGATCGGTTTGAATATGATATTCTTCTAAAATATTTTTATCTACTAACGTTTTAATGGTTGAAGATGTAGTCTTACTAACTTCTATCAACTCTGAAACTTTAACTGGTTTTTTTGTCCTTGCAGAAATAGTAAAGAGATTTAAAATAACCTCTTTTTGTTTGGTTGCATTTTTGTTTAAATTGTCTAAAAGCGAATTTAGCTCAGCTTCAGAAGCATACTTGCTACTTAACTTTACGTATCTAACGTATTTTGGCTTATACTTTTCGTAAATTTCTTCATTGAGGATTACTGCTTCTTTTTCGACCAAACGTTTAACTACAGGAAGCACATTTTTTTTATCTAAAATGTTAGATATATCTTGAATTTTTAACGACGATTGATGTTGCAAAGCTTCGTAAATTAAAAACTCATCATCTTTTAAATCTTCTTCATTAATTACAGATGTTTTATTTGGGCTTATTATAGTTTCACTTTCTAATAAAAAAGCGTTTGGTAAGGCTGCACGCATGACTTCGCCTTCTGTACACATATAATATTTAGCTATCCATTGCCATAACCTAAGTTGTTGTTGGGTAACTATTGAAGCTTCATCTAAAATTTGATGGATATCTTTAGCATCGTAAACAGAAGGTGCTGTTTGATGGATATTTGCGACAATACCTGTATAGATTTTAGTTTTACCAAAAGGAATTGATACACGCATTCCTACTTGCAAAAACTCACTTTCTGCTTGTGTTATATTGTAAGTAAAGCGTTTTTCTAACGGAATTGGTAAAATGACGTCTATAAAATGCAATTTGATTTAGTTTTAAAAGTTATTTTACTTTTTCCCAATATTGTGTAGAGTATATAAATCCTAAATAACCTCTTACTTGAAGTTGACCTTTATCGTTTATTGCTAACCGTAGTTTATAAGTATTTCCGTTTTGAGGATCTAAAATAGTTCCGCCTTTATAATATTTACCGTCTTTAACTGCATCTTTTATAATGATTAAACCTAGGATAGGTTTGTTATTATCATCACCTTCACATTTTGTACATAAAGCATTTACTTTAGACTGGTCATTAATTTTTATTATTTTTCCGTAAACAACTCCATTTTCTTCGTAAATCTTTACTGTAGACTTTTTTTCACCTTTATCATTTATAGTTTGCCAATTACCAAAAATATCTTGAGCAGACATTGATAGACTGAAAAACAATAGTAATAATGTGATGTGTTTTATCATTTAAAACTTTTTCTTAATTGTTTAAGTGAAATATTTAACTCAAAACCTAGCAATAAAATATTGGCATTTAACCAAAGATAAAAAAGCAATATTAGTAATGCACCTATTGATCCATAAAGTTCATTATACTTTGCAAAATTTTCTATATAAATACCAAATAAATATGAGGTTAACATAATTAAAATGGTAGTAAATAATGCACCTACCGAAAAAAACTTGGAGGTTTTACCTTCTGCAGTACCAAAGTAATATAATACTGCAGTTGCCAAATACACCATTAAAACAAAGAAAATATACTGTGCAAAATTAGCCCAAAAATCTGTATTTCTGGAACCTATATATCCCTCAAAAGTAGACATGACGTAAATTTGAAAATACCCTAATACTACTACAGTTACAATTAGTAAAAAACTTAATATTAAAGCTATTCCCAATGCATATAAATATTGTTTAACAACGTTTCTAGATAATTGTTCATGATAAGAATTTTCAAAACCAGAGAATAAAGCATTAACGCCATTTGCCATTAAAAAAATAGATAATACAAACACAGATGAAATTAATCCTTCCTTATTTCCTTCTATGTTATTAAAAATATTTTCATAAAAAAAATCTGTAGTTGTTGCTGGTAAAAAGGACTCTAAGAAAACTAAAAAATCGGTTTGAAAATCGTCTATTGGAACAAAAGGAATTACTATTAAAATAAATAATAAAAAAGGAAACAACGCCATAAAAAAGCTATAAGCTATAGCACTTGCTCTTGCTGTTAATGCGCCTTTTGCTATACCAATAACGTACAATTCTAATAAATCATAAAGCGATAAGCCTTCTAATCCTGGTAGTTTAATTTTACCTAATAATCTAACAATTATGTTAACTACAGGAATTTTATTTAGCTTATCCTCTATCGCTTTTGACATAAAATAATTTAGTCTTTATTTTTAATTTACTACTCAACTGCTTTTAAACTTAAATCTTTATTGTAAACTGAATGCGTTAATGCTCCAGAAGAGATGTAATCTACACCGCAAAGTGCATATTCTCTAATCGTATTTTCGTTAATTCCTCCAGAGCTTTCGGTTAAGCATTTATCACCTATAAGCTTTACAGCTTCTCTAGTGTCTTCGTAATTAAAGTTATCAATTAAAATACGATATACGCCATCAGATTTTAAAATTTCTTTAATTTCATTTAAATCTCTAGCTTCAACAATAATTTTTAAATCACGATTAGTCTCTTTTAAATACTGCTTGGTTTGATCTATTGCTTTTGTAATTCCTCCAGCAAAATCTATATGATTATCCTTAAGCATAATCATATCGTATAACGCAAAACGATGGTTCTCTCCTCCTCCAATTTTTACAGCCCATTTTTCTAAAGCTCTAATACCTGGCGTAGTTTTACGTGTGTCTAAAACTTTAGTTCCTGTACCTTCTAAAAGGTCTACAAATTCTCTTGTTTTTGTAGCGATTGCACTCATACGTTGCATTGCGTTTAATACTAAACGTTCTGCTTTTAAAATAGATTGCGAAGCACCAGAAACGTAAAACACAATATCTCCGTATTTAACATGACTTCCGTCTTCAATCAAGGTTTCTATTTTCATGTTTGGATCAACATAATGAAAAACTTTTTTAGCAAACTCTACACCTGCAATTATACCTTCATCTTTTACTAAAAGTTTAGCTTTTCCTTCTGCCGAAGCTGGTATGCAAGCCAGACTACTATGGTCGCCATCTCCTACATCTTCTCTAATGGCGTTGGCTATGATTAATTCTATTTCTTTATCAAATTGCGCTTGACTGATCATGTTTATAATGTTTTGTGTAAAAATAGTAAATTGAATGACGTTTTACGATTATAGGTTTATGATTTTTTTAGATGAAATTAAAACATCATAACTCATAAAGTGTAAATTTGCGTATGACTATAAAACTACTTGCTATAGGAAAAACAGACAATAAGCAACTGCAACAGCTTATTGAAGATTACACAAAGCGTTTAGGATTTTACATAAAATTTGAATTAGAAATAATTCCTGATTTAAAAAAGGTAAAAAACCTAAGTGAAGACCAACAAAAGCAAAAAGAAGGTGATCTTATTTTATCAAAAATAACACCTACAGACATTTTAATTTTGTTAGATGAAAACGGTAAACAATACGATAGCGTGCAATTTGCTAATTACTTACAAAAACACATGAATTCTGGTATAAAACAGTTAGTTTTTGTAATTGGCGGACCATATGGTTTTAGTCCAGAAGTATATAGTAAAGCAAGAGGAAAAGTTTCTTTGTCTAAAATGACATTTTCTCATCAAATGGTACGTTTATTTATGATAGAACAGCTGTATAGAGGGTTTACCATATTAAAAAACGAACCTTATCACCATAGGTAACTACTTTAGGCTACATTGCTTTTGTTTACAATATCGTCTATTTAACAAACCATTTGTAACCGTAGATAAAGCAATTACCAAAATAAAAAAGACATCCCAGTTTTCACTATCCTTAAATAAGATTGCAGATAATAAAATAACAGATGCCCAAACGATAGAATTTATAATAATTAATTTTTTCATACTTATTTGACGTACCAATTTTAAAAAAGTTACAAAAACAAATAAAAAAAAGGCTGATATAAGATTTCACTTATTATCAGCCTTTAAAAAATATATTTAGAAGTTAGTGGTTAGCAAATGTATGCTTACGTTTTTTTAGCTGCTTTTCTAAATCTTTAATAGCATGTTTTACAGCTTTTTCATAATTATCTTCATTAGCAGTAGCAAAAATTCGTGGACCAGGAACACTTAATTCCATTTTACAAATTTTACCTTTAATTGGATCATGTTGCTCTTTTTCAAAATGAACTTCAGCTTTAATAATCCAATCAAATTTTTCAGTTAAATTATTTAGTTTTTCAGTTACGTAAGTGTTCATAGCTTCACTTGTAGACATATGAACGTATTGAATATTAATTGTCATTGCTTTTGGTTTTATATTAAATTATACTCAAATATACTATAGATAAACCGCGATAAAAATGATATAAATCATATAATAGAAACCAAAAAACACATATTTAAATTACATTTGCGACAAACCTTATTAAGATGAAATTAGTCTTTGCTACCAACAATCTAAACAAGCTAAAAGAAGTACAAAGTTTAATACCAAAACATATTACTTTATTAAGTTTAAAAGACATACAGTGTTTTGAAGATATCCCAGAAACCCAAGACACTATTGAAGGTAATGCCATTCAAAAAGCAGAATACATCAAAAATAATTATGGATACGATTGTTTTGCTGACGATACCGGACTAGAAGTTGAAGCCTTAAATAACGAACCTGGAGTGTTTAGCGCACGTTACGCAGGACCACAACGTGATGCAAATGACAATATGGATTTGTTACTTACCAATCTAAAAGATAAACAAAACAGAAATGCGCAGTTTAAAACAGTTATTGCACTACATTTAAACAATAACCTACAAACGTTTACAAGTGTTTGTAAAGGTGAAATTACAACTGAAAGACATGGAGAAAAAGGTTTTGGCTACGATCCTATTTTTAAACCAAAAGGTTATCAAGACACTTTTGCTGAAATGGATTTAGATTTAAAAAACAAAATTGGGCATCGTGGTAAGGCTGTAAAATTGTTAGTTGATTCTTTAAATAAAATTTAGGATATATTAAAGCTTTACTAAATATTTTACCAAAACATTTAAATCTCAAATAAAAGACTATCTTTGCACGCTGAAACTCAAATCATTTTGAGACAAAAATTCCTCAGAGAGAGGATGTGTTACTAGAAGTTTTAGGTTTAAGTTTGTTCAATTCGCTTCTATATGTAACACCAACATAATGCAATTGAATACTTATATTTTAGAATGAGCACATTCCAACAACTTGGTCTTGACGCTAATTTGCTTCAAGCCATTACTGACTTAGGTTTTGAAACACCTAGTGAAGTCCAACAAAAAGCAATCCCAACACTTTTAGAAAGCGAACGCGATCTTGTAGCACTTGCACAAACAGGTACTGGTAAAACAGCAGCTTTTGGTTTCCCTATGTTACAAAAAATTGACGTTAACAGTCGTACAACACAAGGGTTAATACTATCTCCAACACGCGAGCTTTGTTTACAAATCACCAACGAAATGAAACTTTACGGTAAGTACCTTAATGGTCTTAACGTCACTGCAATATACGGTGGATCTAGTATTACAGAACAAGCAAGACAAGTTAAACGTGGCGCACAAATTATTGTAGCTACACCTGGTCGTATGAAAGATATGATTAGCCGTAACTTGGTCGACATCACTAAAATTCAATATGCTGTTTTAGATGAAGCTGATGAAATGCTAAACATGGGATTTTATGATGACATTAATGACATCTTAAAAGATACACCAGTAGACAAAAGCACATGGCTATTTAGCGCAACAATGCCTAAAGAAGTAGCAAGAATTGCTAAAGACTTTATGAGTAATCCTTTAGAGGTTACTGTTGGTAATAAAAATGAAAGTACATCTAACGTATCACACGAGTATTATTTAGTTAACTCTCGTGACCGTTATTTAGCTTTAAAACGATTAGCAGATGCTAATCCAGATATATTTTCTGTAATATTTTGTCGTACTAAAAGAGACACACAAAAAGTTGCAGAAAAACTTATTGAAGATGGTTACAATGCTGGTGCTTTACACGGCGATTTAAGTCAAAATCAACGTGATTTGGTTATGAAAGCATTTAGAAACAATCAAATACAAATGCTTGTAGCTACAGATGTTGCAGCACGTGGTATTGATGTAGATGATGTAACACACGTAATCAATTACCAATTACCTGACGAAATTGAAACCTATACACACCGTTCTGGTCGTACTGGACGTGCTGGTAAAACTGGTGTTTCTATGGTCATAGTTTCTAAAAGTGAGGTAAGAAAAATTAAGAGCATTGAACGTATTATAAAACGCGAATTTGATAAAAAAGAATTACCTGATGGTATGGAAATTTGCGAAGTACAATTAATGTCTTTAGCAAATAAGGTTCATAACACAGAAATGAATCACGAAATTGATGCTTACTTACCAAGCATTAACGAAATTTTTGAAGATACATCTAAAGAAGAATTAATTAAAAAATTCTTTTCTGTAGAGTTTTCGCGTTTCTTCAATTATTATAAAAACTCTAAAAACTTAAATGTAGAAGCTTCTTCTCAAGACAGTGGTAGATCTTCTAGCGGAGATAGCACAAGATTCTTCATAAACGTTGGTAGAAAAGACGGTTATGATTGGATGAAACTTAAAGACTATTTAAGAGACACTTTACAACTTGGTCGCGATGATGTTTTTAAAGTAGATGTAAAAGACAGTTTCTCTTTCTTTAACACAGAAAAAGAACACCAAGAAAAAGTATTAGCTTTCTTTACAGATTTTAAAGAAAACGGACGTTTTATAAACGTAGAAATCACAGAAGATCGTGGTGGACGTGATAGAAAACGTGGAGGAGGAAGACGTCGTGATGGCGGAAACGACCGTAGACGAAGAAGCGACAAACCAAAAGGAGAAAGACGTAGCAGAAGAAGTGAAGACTCTAACAGCTCTAACAAAAAAAGTAAACGTAGCAACAGAGATAAATCTGAATTTAAATCTACACACGGTAGACCAAGACGCTCTAGACGTTAAACCTTTTTGTTAATATTTAGTCAAATATATAAGAAGACGCTATCAATTAGCGTTTTCTTTATTATTTTTAGAGCATTAAATAATTACATGAAGTCATTTTTTACCCTTTTAATTTTAGTATTTAGCATTCAGATTGGTCTTGCTCAAGACAACAAACAAAAAGATAATAAAAATACTACCCAAACAAGAACAGTAGATTCTACTCAAATAAAAAAAGATTCTACCGTTAAAGGGATAATTATTGATGCTACTACAAAAAAACCATTAGAAAACGTAAACATCGTTAACCTCAATCAAGTTATTGGTACAGCAACTAATAATAAAGGAGAATTTGAATTACGCGCAGTAGCTAACGATACACTACACTTATCTTACCTTGGTTTTAAATCTGTAAAAGTAAAAGTAACTAACGACTGGGTTAATAAAATTGAAAAATCTACCATTACATTAACCGAGCTGGCGTTAGCTTTAGAAGAAGTTGTTGTAAGCGAACTTAAATTAACAGGTTATTTAGAAGTAGATATCAAACAAGTAAATGTAAACAACAACTACAGATATAGTATTAGTGGGTTAAGTACAGGTTACGAAGCAGGAAAAAAACAGCCTAATGCCATAAACAAAGTATTAGGATCTATTTTTAATCCTCTTGACTTTTTATATAATACCTTTAGTAAAAAAGGAAGAGAGTTACATAAGCTTAAAAAGATGAAAGAGGACGATAACATCCGTAATACTTTAGTTAAGCGATTTGACCGTGATATGCTTACAGCTTTACTTGGCGTTACAAAAGTAGATTTAGATGAAATTGTAAGTCAATGTAACTATTCTGCAGAGTTTATTAACACCGCAAACGACCTTCAAATATTGGATGCTATTAGCGAATGTTACGAAGAATACAAAGTATTAAGTAGAACACGAAAAAAGCGTCTTTAGTTTTTGGTGCTATAAAATCGTTCTACAATTTCGTCATAACTTTTAATTGTCTTTTTACACCAGTCTAAACGCTTTTCTAACTTCTCTGTTTCAGTTAATTGCCAATTTATATCTGTTTTTTTCAGTTTACTAGTGACGTGCTGTAAGATTATTGCTGCACTTACAGATATATTTAAACTTTCTGTAAAGCCAACCATTGGTATTTTTAAATAAGCATCTGCTTGTTGTAACACCTCATCAGACAATCCTTCGGTTTCTCTTCCAAAGAAAAAACACGACTTTTTTGTCACATCAAAATCTGATAAATCACAATCGTTAGTGTGTGGCGTTGTTGCTACAATTTGATATCCTTTAGCTTTTAAATCTTTAATACTGTCTTTTACTGTATGATAGCGGTTTAAATCAACCCATTTTTGTGCGCCCATTGCAATTTCTCTATCTATACGCTTTGTATTTTGCTCTTCTACAATATTTACTTCTTGTATACCAAAAACATCACAACTACGTATTACTGCACTAGTATTATGTAATTGATACACATCTTCTGTTGCTACAGTAAAATGCTTTGTACGTTGGTCTAGTACTTTATGAAAACGCTCTAAACGATTTAAGGTTAAATAACCTTCTAAATGTTCTAAAAGTTTAATATCTATCATGGGTTAAAAATAAAAAAACCTGACAGTTATTTGCTATCAGGTTTGCTTTAATATTTAAATTTTAAGCCTAATTAGATCCTATATTTCCTTGTGCTAAATGATAGTTAGTTGCTGTTTCACTTAAAACAATATCTACATAGGCGTCAATAGTTAGTAAATCTTGATAAAGTAATGGGTTTCCGTTTTCATCTTCTGCTATATTAGAAAAGCTTTTTCCTGTTGTCCCATCTACATTATTAAAAGTATAAATAAGATTACCTGGTGCATTTGATAAATCTCCAGAATAAATGAAAGCAGGATGAGATCCTCCAAATGGCAAATTAGAAAGGTTAAAAACAGCTAATGCTTCACCATTAATACGCTCTGTAAAAGTTATGTTTCCTGATACGCCATCTAAATCTACATCGTGCAATGTATAACTTGTAGTATTTTGGGTTAACTCATTTTGACCTATGTCTACATATGCAACTATTTGAGAGTTATTACTATCTACACGAACAGTCAAATAACCATCCATATTTAGCAATTGTTGATATGAAATTTGCGTGCCGTCATCATTAGTATTAAAAGTTGTAAAGCTTTCTCCTGATGCGCCGCTAGCAGGAACTAAACTAATGCTAATAGGACCTGTTTCAGCAGCTGTATTAGAGTGGATATACGCTGGTAACATTGCGTTAGATGGTGTTCCTGTTAGATTTAATTCTACACTTATAGTTCCGTTAGAGTTATTTATAAAACGTGCAGTCCCAGAAACACTATAACCATTTGCAGATTGTAATTGATATGTTTTTGAAGCTATTTCTACATTCTCTTCAACATCATCTTTTGTACAACTTGAGAAAACAATAAAAATTGAAAAAAGTATTGAATTTTTTTTTTAAGATTTCCATGGATTGAAATTATTGATTAGTTTTAATTAATTGTTTAAGATTTTAAGCGACATTATCTTAAACTGCATTTACTTGGCTAAAATAACACAAAAAAATGAAACACCTTGTAGTTTTAACTGGCGCTGGCATGAGTGCAGAAAGCGGACTAAAAACATTTAGAGACGAAAATGGTTTGTGGGAAGGACATGATGTAATGAAAGTAACTTCTCCACAAGGCTTTGCTAATAATCCTAATTTAGTTTTAGAGTTTTACAACCAACGTAGAAGACAATTAAAAACTGTACAACCAAATGCCGCACACAAGACTTTAGCCGAACTTGAAAACAACTTTAAAGTATCTATAATTACTCAAAACGTAGACGATTTGCATGAACGTGCTGGCAGTAGTAATGTAACTCACTTACATGGTGAACTATTTAAAGCAAGAAATATTGCTGATGAAACTTCTGTTGTGCATTGGGAAGATGATATTGTTTTAGGTACAACAGATAAAAACGGGATACAATTAAGACCACACATTGTTTGGTTTGGAGAAGATGTTCCGTTGTTTGAAAAAGCTATTAGCATCTGTCAAACTGCCGATATTTTATTAATTATTGGTACCTCTTTACAAGTTTATCCTGCTGCTAGTTTGATGCATTACACTGCGCAGAATACTCCTAAGTTTTATATAGATCCAAAACCTTCAATAGCATCAAAAGAGAATTTAACCGTAATAGGTAAAACTGCTACAGAAGGTATTAAAGATTTTATAAATGAAATAAGTTAATTTGATTGATTACCGACCGTCGTAGAAATATAAAATTTTACTACTAAAATTCTAATTCTCGATATAAATTTTTCTTTTTTAATCGAAAAATTCACTCGAACTGACGAATTTTATCAGAAAAACAAATGATGAACTTAGTGATTATTTATTAAGATTAATATCTGCTATTCGCTCTATACGATTACGCTCTAAGAACGCATCTATAGTTTCAAAATGTTCTATAACGCGTTGATCTTTAAATTCGAATACTTTTTGAGATAACCCTTGCAAAAAGTCACGATCATGAGACACCAAAATTAATGTACCATCAAACTCTAAAAGTGCTTCTTTTAAAACGTCTTTAGATTTTAAATCTAGATGGTTTGTAGGCTCATCTAAAATCAACAAGTTAACTGGTTCTAAAAGCAATTTAACCATTGCTAATCTGGTTTTTTCTCCTCCAGACAATACACCAACTTTTTTATCAATATCATCACCAGCAAACATAAAACGACCTAAAATATTTTTTATTTGTGTTCTAATATCGCCTTGTGCAACTTCATCTACAGTTTGAAAAATAGTTAATTCTTCATCTAATAAAGAAGCTTGGTTTTGAGCAAAATAACCAACTTTAACATTGTGTCCTAATTGGCAAGTACCTTCAACTTCTATTTCGTTTAAAATGGCTTTTATCATTGTAGATTTTCCTTCACCATTTCTTCCAACAAAACAGACTTTTTCGCCTCTTGCTATAGACATATTTGCATCTTTAAAAACGACTTTATTATCGTATGCTTTTGATACGTCTTTAACCGTAACTGGATAATCTCCAGATCTTGGTGCCGGAGGAAAACGTAATTTTAATGAAGAATTATCTATTTCGTCAATTTCAATAATGTCCAACTTTTCAAGCATACGCTCACGTGAGGCAACTTGATTAGTTTTAGAGTATGTGCCTTTAAAACGTTCTATAAACGCCATATTATCGGCTATAAATTTTTGTTGCTCTTGATAAGCTTTTAATTGATGGCTACGTCTATCTGCGCGTAATTGTAAATAATGACTGTAATTGGCTTTATAGTCGTAAATACGTCCCATAGTTACTTCTATAGTACGATTGGTTATATTATCAATAAATGCTCTATCGTGAGAGATTACCATAACCGCATTGGCTTTGTTAACTAAAAAGTCTTCTAACCAAATTACAGACTCTATATCTATATGGTTTGTAGGCTCATCTAACAGGATTAAATCTGGTTTTTGTAATAATATTTTTGCTAACTCGATTCGCATACGCCAACCACCAGAAAATTCATTAGTCTGACGGTTAAAATCTTCTTGTTTAAAACCTAAACCCTTAAGTGCTTTTTCTACTTCAGCATCATAATTAACATCTTCTAATGCATAATATTTTTCACCTAAATCGGACACTTTTTCTATGATAGACATATACTCGTCACTTTCGTAATCTGTACGTGTTTCTAATGCTTTGTTAAGCTTGTCCATTTCATCACGCATTTCAAAAACATGTTTAAATGCTTTTGCAGCTTCTTCAAAAACAGTACAATTATCTTCTGTCAATAAATGCTGTGGTAAGTAGGCGATTACAGCATCTTTTGGTGTACGCACGTGTCCTCTAGTTGCATTTTGTACACCTGCAACAATCTTCATCATTGTAGATTTTCCTGCACCGTTTTTTCCCATAAGGGCAATTTTATCGGTTGGGTTTATAACAAAAGAAACGTCTTTAAATAGCGTTGTTCCGCTAAATTCTACAGCTAAATTATCTACTGAAATCATAAAAATAATCCTATAAGTTTAGGGTTGCGAAAGTAATAAAAAAGAGTAATGTAATGTCGTATTTTATTTATTCTTCTCTTCTATCCACTTACTCATATACTTATTACTTTGTAGTGTATGATGTTGCAGTATTTGTCCTATGAAGTTTTTTTGACGACGAAGCGGTAATTCGGCTTCAATATGCTTTATAGTTTCAATAGTGTCTTTTAAGTAGATATTTTTGTCAAAAAATGTATTAAGTATTCTAAACCCATTTTTTTGTTTACCACGCCAATAAATTTTGTTGGTATAAAGTTCTACTGCTTGTTTAGCAAAATTTTTGGCATCATCTTCTATAAAAGCATTAGTGTCTTTTAATGTGCCATACATACCTTCTGCTCCAATAGTTGTTGTTACACAAGGTGTACCTGTTTTCATGGCATCAATAATTTTTCCTTTTAAACCAGCACCAAAACGTAATGGCGCTAAAAGTACTTTGGCTTGTTTTACAACTTCAGAAACATCTTCGGCAAATCCTTTAATTAAAAATCCATTTTTAGGATCATTTAATTGCAAATGTTTTTGTGATGCATATGCGCCATATACATGCATTTCGGCTTTTGGCAATTCTTTTCTTATTAATGGCCAAATATCGGTTTTAAGGTAATTTACCGCATCTTCGTTAGGCTGATGTAAAAAATTACCAATGGTTACAAAGTGTTGACGTTGCTTAAAGTTAGGAACTTGTTTTTGATCCTCAATAGACACTGGATCCAACATAAAAGGTAAATAATACAGTAAGTTTGGGCTTATATTAAACTGTGTTATTAAGATGTCTTGTTCTACTTGAGAGATGATCAAACTTAAATCTGATCTTAAAATGCTTGCAATTTCGCGTTTTGCAAAATCATTTTGTAAATAAGAAATATTAAAAAGTGCTTGATCTTTTAAAGCTTGTTGTCTTCCTTTTCTTAAAAAATGTAAATCTTCTGTATCTAAAATCCTTAAAGCATCAGGACATTGTTCTGCAACACGCCAACCAAATTGTTCTTCGGTCATAAAACGATCAAAAAGGACAATATTAGGGTTTAGTTTTTTTATAAAAATATCAAAACTAGAGTCGTTCAACTTAATGCTTTCAACTTTTATATTAATAGATTCAAGATCATAAGCGTTATCTGTTTTACTACAAGTTGTAGCAAAAGTAATATTGTAATCAGCTTGCTGAAACATTTCTATAAGCTGTAACATCCTACTTCCTGCAGCCGAACTTTTAGGTTCTGGCCAAACAAACCCTATGATTAATACCTTTTTACTCATTAATTATTTTTGAGGAATAGATTGCAATGCATAACCCATGCGTACTTTTTTTGCCCAAGCAACAACAGCTTCAATTTGTTCTGGACTTAAATCTGCTTCTGTATGGGACCAAGTATAGCTAGGTAAAGGCATTTCTTTTTCTTCAACTTCTTCTATTAATTCTTCAAATTTATGATCTTTTCTTTTTACAGAATATTCTGACCATTTAGAAAAGTTTAGGTGTTTTTTTCCGTCTTCTACGTGTTCTGCCATCCAATAATTTACTGGTGTAATTTTACTATACCATGGGTAAACTGTATTACTACTATGACAATCAAAACAAGTATTTTTTAAAATAGCTTTAACCTCTTCATTTGGCTTTGTCTCTTCTAAAAAAGCAGTAAGATCTTTAGTGTCTCCTGTATTTTTATCTGGTGAAAAAAATTGAGCAATAACTAAAACCAGAAGCAATGCTATTAGAATTTTCTTTACTATTTTCATTTTAATTAAATTTAAACGCTAAAAATAGTAAATCTTGACTACAGAAACGCTTTATAAAGAATTAAATTACGTTAACCATTCTAGAGAAAAAAGAATGTATTATGCACAAATGGTTATTAACAACAGTAGTTTAATACCAAAACTTATTGAGATTTTAATGCAAGTTGATGATAAAGTTTCTCCAAGAGCAGCATGGGTTTTAGAGTTTGTATGCAAGGATAATTTAAATGTTATCATTCCTTATTTAGATCTATTCACCACAAACATGCATCGAGTTAAAAAAGAACAAGCTGTTAGACCTGTTGCTAAAATTTGCGAATACTTAGCTAATGCCTACTTTTCTAAAACAGAAAATAAAATAAAAGACGCTTTAACACAAACGCATAAAGAACGTATTATTGAAGTCGCTTTTGAATATATGATTGGAGATTATAAAGTAGCCCCAAAAGCGTATTCTATGACTACTTTATACCTTTTTGGAAAAGAATTTGATTGGATTCATCCAGAATTAGCAATTATTTTAGAACGCGATTTTTATAACGAAAGTGCTGCTTTTAAAGCTCGAGCAAGACATATTTTAAAAAAAATCAAAGCTTAACTTTTTTGAAAAAATTATAGACTGATTAATTTTTGTCTTCCTCTTAAAAAACTATCTTTATGCCTTTCAAAAAAACAAGCAAAATATGTCTTTAAGCCAATTAAATGCCATCTCTCCTATTGATGGTAGATACAGAAATAAAGTAGAAAAGTTACAAGATTTTTTCTCTGAAGAAGCATTAATCAAATATCGTGTTTTAGTTGAAATTGAATATTTTATTGCGCTTTGTGAAGTGCCATTACCTCAGCTAAAAGATGTTAATACATCTGTATTTGAAGACCTTAGAAAAATTTACAAAGAATTTTCTTCTGAAGACGCGCAAGCCATCAAAGACATAGAAAAAGTAACCAACCACGATGTAAAAGCAGTTGAATACTTTATTAAAGAAAAGTTTGATGCACTTGGACTAAGTGATCATAAAGAATTTATTCACTTTGGTTTAACCTCTCAAGATATTAATAATACAGCAATACCATTAAGTATTAAGGATGCAATGAATGATGCTTACGTACCAGAGTACCTTAATGTTTTAAAAGAATTAAAACGTCTTGCTGAAGAGTGGAAAGATGTACCAATGCTTGCTAGAACACACGGTCAACCAGCATCTCCTACTCGATTAGGAAAAGAGATTATGGTTTTTGTTGTGAGACTTGAAGAGCAATTTAACTTACTTAACGATATACCAAGCGCTGCAAAATTTGGTGGTGCAACAGGTAATTACAACGCACACAAAGTTGCATATCCAAATATAGATTGGAAAGCTTTTGGGACTAGTTTTGTTCAAGAAAAATTAGGCTTACAGCATTCTTTCCCAACAACACAAATAGAGCATTATGACCACATGGCTGCTTTATTTGACTGCTTAAAACGTATCAACACCATTATAATTGACCTTGACAGAGATATTTGGACGTATGTGTCTATGGACTATTTTAAGCAAAAAATTAAAAAAGGAGAAGTTGGTAGTAGCGCTATGCCACATAAAGTAAACCCAATAGATTTTGAAAACTCTGAAGGAAACTTAGGTATTGCAAATGCTATTTTCGAGCATCTTTCTGCAAAATTACCGATATCTAGATTACAACGAGACCTTACAGATAGTACTGTTTTACGTAATGTTGGTGTACCATTTGGACATACTTTAATTGGCTTTGCTTCAACTTTAAAAGGTTTAGGTAAATTACTTTTAAACGAAGTAAAGTTTGCTGATGACTTAGAAAACAATTGGGCTGTAGTTGCAGAAGCCATTCAAACCATTTTAAGACGCGAAGGTTATCCTAACCCTTACGAAGCTTTAAAAGGTTTAACAAGAACTAATGAAACTATAAACCAAAATTCTATTTCAAATTTTATTGATACATTAGACGTAAATGATTCGATAAAAAATGAATTAAAAGCTATAACTCCTAGTAATTATACAGGAATTTAAAATGTTTAAAGACAAGACTTCTATATTGTTTGCAACCATAACCCTTCTAATATTTTTTTTAGGAGGTTTATTAGATGTGCTATATAATCCTATTGTTATTGGTGCTTTACTTATTTCTTTTTGTCTTGTTATTGTTAATTTAATTTTAATTAAAAAAGAACCTGACGAAGACGTTTGATAAAGAATTATAAATAAAAAAAGGCTTATCTGTTTAGATAAGCCTTTTTAATTAACATTTAAACCTTAATTATTTAAAATAATTAAATAATTGATTTAGTTGGTTATTATCAACATCTGCGTGTTGAAGTTCGGTAATTAATTTTACTAATTGTTCTGGTTTCATCTCATCACCTATTACTCTGACAAATGTAAAACCCATTTCTTTTGAGTTTGCAAGTACTAAAAACTCGTCTACTGTGTTTTCATTACCAATCGTACTTATTTTAAAACTTATACCATTATCTTTAAACTCCATCAACTCCTCATACTTTTCATTTTTGAAGACTTTTTTTGCTTTTTGAAGTTCTTGCTCATAAGCTACAACATCTCCATCATTAACACGATAAGCTAATACATCTAATTTTTCAATTGAATTATAGGCTTCTTGTTGCTCTACTGTTAAATCTGCTTTAGATAAATCTAACATTTTTGCAGACAAGTCTAATGATAAAAACTCTGGTTGTTCTCTATGATCTACAAAGTAAGTTTGTATTGAATTTTCGTCTTTACAGCTTACAAAAAGCAGTGCTATTGTAAGTACTGTAATTATTGATTTTAGCTGGTTTTTCATGGGTTTTTATTTTTTATTTTTTTTCTCTAACTCATCGCCACCAGGTAAATTCATTTTGTTAGCAAGTTTAGATATTTGATTTAAATCTATATCTCCTGTTATGCTAATTACTACGGTTTCTATACTTCGCTTTTTCCCGTTAATTTCAATATTACTGTTTTTTGTAACAGCTTCTAAACCATTAACAAACATTAATAATTCGCTTACATGATCTTCATCTTTACCTTCTTTGATATAAAACGTCATATTTACACCATCGTCTTTAATCATCATAAGTTCTTCTAAAGATGCGCTTCTTGATTTTACCCATTTTACGATATCTGAAGAAATATCTTTATCGTCTGTTGCCATAGTTTTAAAACTGGTAATACTATTTACCATATTAATGTATTCTTGCGCTTCTGGATCGTCTGTATTTATATCCATTTTTGCTAACATTTGAAACATTTTTGGCTTTATTGAAACATAAGTTACGTTTTCGTTATCACTATATTTTTCAAAAACATTTTGAGCCATTCCTGATAATGGAAGCATTAATAATGCTATTACTGCTATTAATATTGATTTTTTCATTGTATTTGTTTTAGTTGTTTTCATCTTGTTTTTATTTGTAAATTCTTTCTATTGGGTTGTTCATTTCTTTTAAATAGTTAACCTGTTTACCTGCTTGGTTTATTGCGGTTAAATACTCTACTTGTTTAGTCCCTTTATTAAGGGTTTGAGATACTAACTGTAAATATGATTTTGCTTTTTCATAATCTTGTTTGTCTTGTTCTGTAATAGTTTCATTTTGATTAAAATAAAACCCAACCATCAACGCAATTACTGCTGCAACACTTAACCACTTATAATTAAATTTCGTTTTAGTTTTTAATGGAAGTTGTTTAGTAAAGGTTTCTTGCTGGTTAAAAGAAAAGTAATTAAACAAGGCTTTGTAATGCTGTAAATGAGGCGCTACAGTTTCTTGCGAAAAATAGTCTTTTAACTGTGCTTCTTCTTTAAGCGTTGTTTCTCCGTTTTCGTACTTTTCAATTAATTTTTCTATCTTATTTAACACCATAATTATGTGTTTTTGTTAGTTGTTCTCTTATTGTTTTTCTTGCTCTAGATAAGGCTACTCGTATTGCTGTAGGTTTCATATCTAGCATTTTTGCTATTTCGTCAAAGTCATATTGCTCAATATCTCTAAGTTGTATGACCATTTTTTGTTGCTCTGGTAAATCTTCAATTATTTTTGCTATCCAACTCATACTGTCGTTAAGCTCTACTTGCTTTTGCAAGGCTACTTTATGATCTTGATAGTTACTATGAACAATCTTTAAATTTTGTGCTTGTTTAGATTTTAATTTATCCAAGCAAAAGTTTTTTGTCATGGTCATAGAAAACGCTTCTACGTTTTTATAATCGCTTATTTTACCTTTGTTTCTCCATAACTTTAATAACACTTCTTGAGTTGCATCTTCTGCTTCTTCTTTAGATACAAGTAATCGCTTTGCTAAACGAAATACTTTATCCTTAAAAGGCATTACTGTATTTAAAAACTCAGTCTGTGTCATTTTGGTTTTGGTGGTTTCTATTACGACGAGTAACTATTAATTTTGTTACAAAGTTTTTTTATTTGATTGTAAATTAAGTACTTTTAAGTAGAAAAATTGAAAAGAAAACTATGAAATTGAATTACAAATTTTCCGTTATCGGGCTACTTTTTCTTGCCCTAACAAGTTGTTTTAGTGATATAGACGACGATCCTATTAGTGATACCGAGATTAAAGATTTTGTATGGAAAGGTCTTAATCTATGGTACTTTTGGCAAGGTACCGATAGCGCTCCAGATTTGGCTGACAACAGATTTTCTAACGATACAGACTACATTAATTTTTTAAATAGCTTTGATTCGCCTAACCAATTATTTTATTCACTTTTAAGTAATGAAGATCGTTTTAGCTGGATTGTTGATGATTATTTTGCTTTAAGTGGCTCTTTAAGTGGCGTATCTAAAAATAACGGTATGGCTTTTGGATTAGGATTAATAGATAATGGTCCAAATGTTTTTGGTTATGTACAATACGTTTTACCAAACTCTAGTGCTTCTGAAAATAACGTTATACGTGGCGATATTTTTTTAACCGTAAACGGAACACAATTAACTGAAGACAATTACTTAAATCTTCTATCTAACGATGTTTATACTATTGGTTTGGCAGAGCTAGATAATAATGACAACTTGATTTTGACAGGTGAAGAAATTACGCTTACAAAACAAATCTATCAAGAAAATCCAATTTATATTTCTAACACTTTTGAAGTAAACGGTATAAAAGTAGGATACTTAATGTACAATCGCTTTTTAAGTGACTACGACCAACAACTTAACCAAGTCTTTGCAAATTTTGTTGCTGAAGGTGTTGAACAGTTAGTTCTTGACTTAAGGTATAATCCTGGTGGTAGTGTAAATAGTGCTGTGCTGTTATCTAGTTTGATTGCCGGAAAACCTTCTACTAGTTTGTTTTCAAACCCGATTACTAATACAAAAGTTAGTGAAAACCCAGAGCTTAACTTTTTATTTCCTTCTAAAAATTTTGTAGAAACCATTAATGGTAACACCATAAATACTTTAAATTTAAGTAAAGTTTATGTTTTAGCTCAATATAGCTCTGCTTCTGCCAGTGAATTAGTTATTAACGGACTTTCTCCGTATATAGACGTTGTACACATTGGTGATTATACCCGAGGAAAAAATGAATTTTCAATAACACTTTACGACAATCCTGATTGTGCTTTTTTACCACCAAACTCTAATTGTGACGGTAATATAAATCCCAATCACACATGGGCAATGCAACCTTTAGTTGGAAGAAATGAAAATGCAGATGGCTTTTTTGATTATACAAGCGGTTTAGAACCAGATATTTCTTTTGGAGAAAGCCTGTCTAATTTAGGCGTTTTAGGACAACAAGACGAACCGCTTTTAGCTAGAGCCATACAACACCTAACAGGTAACGGAAGAACAGGAGAAACCTTTACTGAACACAAAATTAAAATATTTGATTACTCAAATAAACACACGCCAACTGGTACAAATATGTATTTAGAACCGGAAGATGTACCAATGCTATAAACAAAAAGAGCCTCAAAATAGATTATTTTGAGGCTTTTTTATTATAATTTAAACTTATCTTTTAGTTAAAGTATATTTTAGAAGCTCCAACACCAACGCTAAAGCTTTCAGATAAAGTTCCGCTAGAAATATCATAGACTTTTAATGTGCTCTGTGCAGAAAAACTTGCATCTGTTAAAAACAAATTACCATCTTTTACAAACATACCATAAGCATATCCTGCTTCCACACTAAATAAAGAAGAACTTGGTAAATTTGTAGCCGCATCTGCTAATCCATAAACTTCGTTGTTTAATATATAATAAGCCATTCCGTTAGAATACGACATTAAACTTGGGTGATTACCTGTAGCAAATTCGATTGAAGAAATTACTGAATTATCATTAGTATTTATTCTTGTAATTGATGCTAAAGTTTCTCCAGTAGCTTGCCAAGACTGTCCGCCTTCACTTAAAACTAATAAGTTTCCTTGAGAGTCTAAAACCATTTCGTCTGGAACATCATTTACAGAAATAGTTGCTACTGTTGAGTTTGATGTTGTTATTACAGAAACCTCATTATTTGCACCATATCCACCTTTATGAGACACAAATACTTTATCATTATTAGCCAATACTTGTTCTGGTCCTTCACTTACTGGTATAGTAGATGTTACTGTATAAGAGTTTAAATCTACCACAGCAATATAATCGTCTGTAGTAGTAAATGGATCTGCCCAATCTGATACGTAAGCATTAGAGCCATTAAATCCTATATATCTTGGTGTTGTTAATCCTGTTGTTATTGTTGTAATTAACTCAAAAGTATAACGGTTTACTACTGTAATTGTACCAGAATCTTGGATGATATAAGCTTTATCACCATTAAAACCAATAGACTGTAAATATACGGCTAGTGTTTCTCCATTTACGTTAAAATAAATGTCATTTTCTGAAGTAGAAAAATCGTTAGAGATATAAGACACAGAAGATGGTCCTCCTTCTGCACTAATAATAAATCCGTTTTCGTAATCGCCTAATGGTTCTTGAGGTATTGTTCCATCATCATCGTTAGAACAAGAAAATAAAAGGGATAATCCTAATACTGAATACAATAGTTTTTTCATGAGTTGTTATTAAAATTTATAGTGTAATTGAATGTTATAATTTCGATTAGGCATAGGTCTAAAAATTACATTTTGATATGGTGTATCGTATAAATTATTAATGTCTAAACCTAATCTAAGATTATGATTTTTGTTTTGAATTAATTGATAAGAAATGCCGATATTTCCTAAATCATATTTAGGTAAGCTGTAAAGTGGACTTATAATATTATCTTCGGTAGTAAAAACCATATCATTAAACATATGCTGATAGTAAAAAGACAATCTTTTAACATTGTAACCTATACTAACATTAGCTTTGTGTTTAGGCACATAAATTAACTGTTTATTAGTCTCTAAATCTTCCGAAATAGTATAAGAATAGTTTCCGTTTAAAGTAATAGTATGACTTCCAAATGTTTTATTCAATTCTAAACCTACTTCTGCACCATAACTTTGTGTTTTATCAATATTGATAGGCGACCAAATCCCCGAAACGTTTGGTCTCCATTGTATCAGGCTTTCGTTTTTAATATAATAAGTATTAATATTTAATGAAGCCCATTTATAGGTGAATTGATGTCCTAAATCTACTTGATATGACGTCTCTGGTTTTACATCTAAATTTCCTCCAGGTTGCCAAAACAAGTCATTAAACGTTGGTACTCTAAAGTTTTTTGAAGCGTTTAATAATATTTTGTAAAGTTTACTAAACTGATAACTTCCGTCTAAAGAAAATAACAATGGACTTTCAAAATCTGAAGTAACATCTTGTCTAATATTAAAAGCTATAGTAGATTTTGTATCAGGCTTATAAGTAGCTATTGCTGTTGCAGAAAATGCATTTCGGGTTGGATTACCAAAACTACTACCATCTGCTTCAAAATAATTAAAATCTAAAATACTTTTTAATGATATTTTTTTAGTCAAAGCATAATCAAAAACATGCTTAATTAAATAAGTATTTACTTTTCCATAACTATAACCGTTTAAGTCTTTATTCTGGTAAAACTTAAACAACTCCTGTAAGTGAGCTACTTTTACTTTTGAGGTGTAATGATTACCAATATTTGCCCATTCTAATAATGTTCTAAAGTTTTCATCTAAATATTTATTTCTAGAAATTGTATTTAAGGTACCAGACAGCTCTCGTTCACCTAAAAAAGATTGATGATACAATTTTAAAATGTTGTTATCTGATATAAAATATCCTAAATTGACATTAAAATTTAAATTATTAAAAGCTCCGTTTTCATTAACTTCATTTGTACCTAAATACTTGTAATCATTATCTGAAGTCACATATTGAAACCCAAAATTTGCTGCAAATTTAGAGCTACCATAATTAGTATTAAAACTTGCTTTTTGCGTGTTAAAACTTCCATAGTTTAACCTTAGTTGATTGTCAAAATGCGAACTAAAATTCAACTTATTATTTAAATGTATACTACCTCCTATTGCACCACTTCCATACTGTACGCTTCCGCCTCCATTTTTGATAACGACGTTATCAAAATTATTAACGTTAATTAAATTAAAATCTGTTTGACCATTAAGTTGAGAGTTTATAGAAATTCCGTTCCAGATTACAGCGGTTTGAGATGCATTTGTACCTCTAAATGATGGGGAAGACACCATACCATAACCATTTTCTTTAAAGTAAATATTACTATTAAAACGTAAAATATCTGTAAAAGATTTAGAGTCGTTTTGTAACACAGAATCTTTTAATGTTGTTGTTTTAAACCCATAATTATTCTGCTGTAACTTAACATCGCTTAAAACAACAGTTTCTAACGTTTGTACAGAATCTACTTTGGTTTGCCCTTTTAAACCAATTGTGCTAAAGCACAAAAAAACAAGACTATAAAATAATTTCATAAACCTTAAAACCTTTTTCCCGAAGGTTATTAATTATAATTATAGAATTTGGCAGGTCTCCTGACTTGCGTCTTGTTATTGGTCTTCCCATCTAATAAAGACAGTGACATGAAGTATAATAACAAGCTTTATAGCTTACAGTTGCGGGAACAGTTCTGGATTTTAACCAGATTCCCTTTTAATTTGATACAAATAATATTATATCAAAACCAAAATCTGCTGCAAATGTAACAGATAAAATAAATAAAGACTATTTTTTCTTATTCATTTTATAAATTAAATACACAAAGCCTAATAAAAAATGAAGAATAATAACACCTGCTACTATATATATTGTTAAATTTGAACCGTCTCGCATGCTAAATATTTTTGATAAATTTACATGCTTTTTTAGTCAATACCAGTTACAAATGTTACAGAAACACTTACTAATTTACATTTCTATTTTTGTATTGCTTTTTACAAATTGTAAAGAGGATGGAGCCAAAGCAAAACCTTTACCAAACGTTATTGAAACTAATTTAAACTTAAATTACGCAAAAGGTTTTAGTATAAAAGATAATGGGAATTTTAAAGTATTAACTATTACAAACCCTTGGCCAAAAGCAGATAAAAATTACCGTTACGCTTTAATTACTAAAGAAAATGCTGCAAAAACAACGTTAAATAAAGATGAATTTAATGGCATTATTACCATTCCTATTCAGAACATTGTAGTAACATCTACAACTCATATTCCTGCTTTAGAATTGTTAAATGAAGTTGAAACCTTAGTAGGTTTTCCTGGTACAGATTATGTATCTTCAATTAAAACAAGACAACGTATTGACGATGGTTTAGTAAGAGAACTTGGTAAAAACGAAGGTCTAAATACCGAAGTCCTTTTAAGCATAAATCCTGATGTTGTTGTTGGTTTTGGTGTAGACGGAAAAAGTAAGTCTTTAAACACCATAAAAAAAGCAAACATACCTGTAATTTATAACGGAGATTGGGTAGAAAAATCGCCACTTGCCAAAGCAGAATGGATTAAGTTTTTTGGAGCATTGTATGATAAAGAGCAACAAGCAGATTCTATTTTTAAATCTATTGAAACAAGTTATAAAGACGCAAAACAATTAGCAAAAACAGTTACCAATCAACCAACTGTAATTAGTGGCGCATTACACAAAGATGTATGGTATTTACCAAGCGGAACTAGTACCGAAGCACAGCTTTTAAAAGATGCTAACCTTAATTATTTATATGCAGACACTGAAGCTGCTGGTAGTTTAGCTTTAAATTTTGAAAGTGTTTTCGCAAAAGCAAAACAAGCCAATTTGTGGTTAAGTCCGTCTTATTATTCTTCTATGGATGCCTTAAAAGAAGCTAATCCGCATTACACACAATTTGATGCTTTTAAAAATAATCAAGTATACTCTTTTACAAATGCAACTGGTGCAACTGGTGGCGTTTTGTATTACGAAACAGGTTTTGCGAGACCTGATTTAGTTTTAAAAGACATAATTAAAATTGGACATCCAGAACTTTTAAAAGATTACAAACCTTATTTTTTTAAAGTTTTAAAGTGAATCAAAACCAGTCATATAAATGGACGTTTTTAGCACTTAGTTTAGGGCTTATTGCTTTGTTTATTTTAAACATTAGTTTAGGATCTGTACAGATTTCATTTTCTACAATTATTGATAGTTTTTTAGTTAAATCATCAGATTTTTCTAACCAAGAATACATCATTCAAAATTACCGTTTACCTAAGGCGATTACAGCCATTTTAGTAGGTTCTGGTTTAGGTATTTCTGGTTTGTTAATGCAAACCTTATTTAAAAATCCTTTAGCTGGTCCATTTGTTTTAGGGATTACTTCTGGTGCAAGTCTTGGCGTTGCTTTAGTTATTTTAGGCAGCTCGGTCTTTGGTGGATTTTTAGCTACGTTTTTAATTAGCAAATGGAGTTTAGTAATCGCTGCAAGCTTAGGTAGTTTTTTAGTATTATTACTTGTTCTTATCGTTTCAAGTAAAGTTAGAGATACGATGGCAATTTTAATTATAGGGTTAATGTTTGGTAGCATTACTGCTGCAATAGTTAGCGTGTTATCTTATTTTAGTTCTGCAGAGCAATTACAACAATACATTTTTTGGGGATTTGGTAGTTTAGGCGATTTAGACTGGCAGGAGTTAATCATATTTATTATTATTTACAGCTTTGGACTGTTCTTTAGTATACTTTCTATTAAAGGATTAAACTCTTTATTATTAGGTGATAATTATGCAAAAAGTTTAGGTTTAGATTTAAAGAAAAGCAGATTTATCATCATCATTGCAACTAGTTTATTAGCAGGAACAATTACCGCTTTTGCTGGACCAATTGCTTTTATTGGTTTAGCAATTCCGCATTTAACACGACAATTATTTAAGACTTCAAACCATAAAATATTATTACCAGCTGTATTTTTAATTGGAGCCATTATTATGCTTATTTGCGATAGTATTGCGCAGTTACCAAACAGCGATTATTCGTTACCAATTAATGCTATAACCTCGTTAATTGGTGCTCCGGTAGTGATTTGGTTATTAGTTCGACAACGTAAAATGATATTTTAAAATGAATGAAAAAACCCAAAATATCATCCTAAAAACCAAAAATTTAGATATAGGTTATATTTCTAAAAAGAAAGAAACACCTATTGCTAAAAACATAAATATTAGTCTAAATAAAGGTGAATTAATAGCGCTTGTCGGCGGAAATGGTATAGGAAAATCTACATTATTAAGAACACTAACCAAAGTACAACCTGCTTTAAATGGAGATATTTTTATTAAAGAAAAACAGCTAAATCTTTACAATAATTTAGAATTAGCAAAAGAGATGAGTTTGGTTTTGACAGAGCCTATTTCATCTAAAAA
This sequence comes from Mesoflavibacter sp. CH_XMU1422-2, assembly GCF_037029245.1. Lineage (NCBI taxonomy): Bacteria > Pseudomonadati > Bacteroidota > Flavobacteriia > Flavobacteriales > Flavobacteriaceae > Mesoflavibacter > Mesoflavibacter sp. CH_XMU1422-2. Next base: position 35,170 of record NZ_JAYMEE010000070.1, read on the forward strand.
CCTAAGCGTTTTTGAGCTTGTCGCTCTGGGAAGACAACCTTATACAAACTGGATAGGCAACTTAACAACAACAGATTTAGAGGCTATAAAAAAAGCCATTCAACTTACAAATATTGAAGATTTACAGCACAAAAAATGTTTTGAACTAAGCGATGGACAACTTCAAAAAGTAATGATTACACGTGCTTTAGCCCAAGACACACCAATTATTATTTTAGACGAGCCTACAACGCATTTAGATATGTATCATAAAGCATATCTTTTAAAACTGCTAAAGCAATTAACGATAGATACTGGCAAAACCATATTGTTTTCTTCACATGAAATTGATTTAGCCATTCAACTTTGTGACAGTATGGTTGTAATGACAAAAGACCAAGTGGTTTCTAATCAACCATGTAACCTTATTTCAAAAGGTGTTTTTGAAAGTCTTTTCCCTAAAGATTTGATTGTTTTTGATGAAAAAACAGGAAGTTTTAGAGTGAAGAAATAGTTGAGAAAACTTTTTAACTTGTAGATTTCAACTTATAACTTTATTTTATCTTTGAAAAAATCAAAATTTTAAATGAGCGATAACATCATTCTTATTATAGCTATACTAATTTCGGCTGCAATTGGCGGTTATTTGGGTATGCTTTTTACCAAACTAAAAAGTAAAAGTGAAAAAAGTACTTTAGAGGAAAGAAATGCCAATATTCAGCAACAATTTAACGACTTTAAAGCCTTTCACGACAGTGAAAACCAAAAACAAAACGAGGCTTTTAATCTTCAATTAAATGAATTACGTCAACAAATTACAAAAACCGAAAACGAGCGTGAAGACATTAGGCGCGAAAAAGAATTTTTAAACGCAGAACTAACCAGACGTAATACAGAATATGACAATCTTCAACAACAAAATTTAAAACGAGATGAAGAATTAGCCCAACAACAAGAGCAATTACGTAAAGATTTTGAGTTATTGGCTAACAAAATTCTTGAAGAAAAGTCAAATAAATTCACCGAGCAGAATAAAGAAAATATCAAGAATATTTTAAATCCATTACAGGAAAAAATTCTAACCTTCGAGAAAAAAGTAGAAGACACACAAAAGGAAAGCATAAGCATGCATAGTGCTTTAAAAGAACAATTATTGGGCTTAAAAGACCTAAATCAACAAATGACTAAAGAAGCCACAAATCTTACTAGAGCATTAAAAGGCGATAGTAAAATGCAAGGAAATTGGGGCGAATTAGTATTAGAACGTGTTCTTGAAAAATCTGGTTTAGAAAAAGACCGCGAGTATTTTGTGCAGCAAAGTTTTACTCGCGAAGATGGTACACGAGTCTTACCCGATGTGGTTTTACACTTACCGGATAACAAAAAAATGATTATTGACAGTAAAGTGTCTTTAACCGATTACGAACGTTACGTTAATGCAGATGAAGACGAACGTGCAATATTTTTAAAAGCGCATTTAAACTCGATAAAAAAACATATCGAGCAACTATCTGAAAAAAATTATCAAGATTTATACGATATAGAATCGCCAGATTTTGTGCTTCTATTTATCCCAATAGAACCAGCATTTGCAATAGCAATAAACGAAGATAACACGCTTTACAACAAAGCTTTTGAGAAAAATATTGTAATTGTAACACCTTCTACCCTACTTGCTACTTTAAGAACAGTAGACAGTATGTGGAACAACGAAAAACAACAACAAAATGCAATTGAAATTGCACGTCAAGCTGGTGCATTATATGACAAATTTGAAGGTTTAGTTAAAGATTTAACTGGTGTTGGTAAAAAAATTGACGATGCAAAAAAAGACTACTCTTCTGCTATGAATAAATTAGTTGAAGGACGAGGAAACCTAGTTATAAGTGTAGAAAAACTAAAAAAACTAGGTGCAAAAGCTAAAAAATCTCTACCAGAAAAAATTGTAAAACGAGCTAATAGCGACGATTAAATATTACAATGAATTATATCAATTCAAAAATCAAACCTAAAAACTGTAAGAGATACTATACTTCAGTTAAAATTACTGATAAAGAAACTGAATTGATTAATTTAGGGATTCAACCCAAAGAAATGGATGGAGGAAAATGGCGAATTATTAAATCGAAATCACATTACATACTAAAAAGATCTTGGTCTAATGTTGAAATTTTTAAATTTAAGATTAAAAATCAATTGATTAGTGAAATTATAATAAATACAACTTATGTTTCATCTGAAAAATTTAATCCATTAAAATTCAAAATTCTACTATTTGATATCATTTTTAATTACAATTTTCAAAATGGATAATAAAACTTTAGATGAGGTAAAAGAATCTGTAAAAACAGAATATAAAAACAAAATTGAACTTACAGATAAAGTCTCAAATGTTGATTGTATAAAATTCAATATGAGTCAAATTGATAAAAATAAAAATTTAAACAAGATTTTAATTAATAAGATTTCTAATTTAGACAACAGTAAACCTTATGTCTATATTTTTGAATTTTTAAATTTAAGCGACAGTTCAATCTCAATCAGAGATAATTTTATTAAGACAAAAAAATTAAACAAATACAATAGAAATTTTACACAGGTAAATTCAAAAGCTGATGTAAAGTCTAAAATTCTTTACATTGGTAGTGTTAAAAATAAAATTTCAACAAGATTCAAACAACACTTAGGCGTTTTAGCTGGAACAACTGGAGCATTACATCTAAGTTATTGGATGGATAAAAATTTAGATCTTAAATTTACTTATATTGAAATACCAAACATAACAATGACGAACGATTTTGAAGCTGCTCTAAGAAAACAATTAACACCTCTATTAGGACAAAAATAAAGTTAGACAAATATGAGATTCTTAATCAAATCCATTATAGTAATCCTTTTAATAGTTATAGGCTACTTTGCCTTTATCTACTTTGTACCTTACAGCGAAGGTGTAAGAGCTGGAGAACTTGTAAAGTTTAGTAAAAAAGGTGTGCTATTTAAAACTTGGGAAGGCGAAATAAGTCAAGGTGTTAGCGAAGCACAAATATTTCAGTTTTCTGTAGAAAAAGGAAAATCTCAAGTTATTGAAGATTTAAATAAATATCAAGGTCAGTTTGTAAAACTCTCTTATATAGAGCGTTATCAAAGTTTTTTCTGGCTTGGTGACACCAAATATTTTATAACTAAAGTTGAAGAAAAAGAGCGTAACTAAATTTGAAAGAGCATAACCAAAATATAATTTACAAATGGACTTTAAGAGCTAAATATATCTTTGTATTTGCAGCTGGAGCTGGTTTATTATCTTTCGGTTTACAGACTTTTTTTCAACCTAATTTAATATCTAAAAACCCAGATTTAGAATCGATTTTGATGGTTGGTTCCTTATTATTTGGTTTAATTTTTATTGTATTTGGTTTTTACTACAAAAAAGACATTGAAATTTATATTAGACAACAACAAGTATGAGCAATAAATCCTATAAAAAAGTAGATGCATCTCGTGTAAGTATTTCACAATTAATGCAACCTTCACACTCTAATTTTGGAGGAAAAATTCATGGTGGTTACATTTTAAATTTAATGGATCAAATTGCGTTTGCTTGTGCCTCAAAACACTCAGAAACTTACTGCGTAACAGCAAGTGTAGATACTGTAGATTTTTTAAATCCAATAGAAATTGGCGAGCTTGTTACCATGAAAGCTTCTGTAAATTTTGTTGGCAATACATCTATGGTAGTTGGTATTAGAGTAGAATCTGAAAACATACAAACTGGCGCTGTAAAACATTGTAACTCGTCTTATTTTACCATGGTTGCAAAAGATGAAAATGGTGACTCTAAAAAAGTACCAGGTTTAATTTTAAACGACATGAATGAAGTTAAACGTTTTTTAAAAGCCATCAAACGTATGGAAACTAAAAAACAACGTCAAAGCGAGTTTGATAGCGAAGATTTTTCTCATATTGATTACTTACCCTTATTAGAAAAATACAAAGTTAAAATTGAATTACCAGAACAGTTTAATTAAAAAAAGCCTCAATAAATGAGGCTTTTTTTTTAAATCTTTACAAACTTTTTTGTAATTGATTGCTTTTCATTTTTAAAGCTTATTTTAATCAAGTACACTCCGTTATTCCAATCTGAAACAGATATTTTGTTTTTCTGTGTTAAAACAGTATTGCTGTAGATTTTTTTTCCTAAAACATTATAGATTTCAATATAATATTCATCATCAAAAGCAGGAAAATTAATATTTAACTGCGTTGAAACTGGATTTGGATAGACATCTATTCTTTTAGAAGCTTCTTCAAAGGTAGGAACACTTAAAGTACCTTCTGGTACTACAGTAATTACGCCATACATGTTACCACTATGCGGTGTGCATACGTAAGGATTTGTTCCAACAGATGTAAATGTTCTTTGAAAGGTCACTCCTGCTCCAGAAGATATAAAACCACTATCCCAAGTCTCAGTACTTCCTGCGCTGCTTGTTACAGTATGTGTTCCTGTTGCGTAATAATTCCAAATTACTGTATCTCCTACTTCTATAGTTCTATCTGCGTTTGTAGGATCTGTAGTTGGTGTAACATCAGAGTTTGATCCAAAAGACCAATCTATAGTTACTGTTTGTGTTTGTGCAACTATATTAAAAGTTGCTAAACAAGTTAAAATTAAGAGTAGTTTTTTCATCATAGTTTGTTTTTTTGTTATTAAATACACAAAAAACAAACCAAAACATACTGACTATCAATTAACTAAAACTTGTTTAGCAATATAATTATTTGCTTAGATACATTTTACGTCTTGCATAAAGATCATAAAACTCGTCATCTTTTAAACTATCTATAAATAAGATACTTTCGCCTGTACTTTTCATTTCTGGTCCTAATTGCTTATTTACATTAGGAAATTTATTAAACGAGAATACTGGTTGTTTTATAGCGTATCCATCAAGCTTCGGATTAAAATCAAAGTCGGTTACCTTCTTCTCTCCTAACATTACTTTAGTAGCATAATTTACATAAGGTTCTCCATACGCTTTTGCTATAAATGGTACGGTTCTAGAAGCTCTTGGGTTTGCTTCGATAATGTAAACAGTATCATCTTTTACCGCAAACTGTATATTGATTAAACCTACTGTATTTAGTGCTAATGCAATCTTTTTAGTATGATCTTTTATTTGTTGCATTACTAAGTCACCTAAATTAAAAGGTGGTAACGTTGCGTTACTATCTCCAGAGTGAATACCACATGGTTCTATATGCTCCATTATACCAATGATGTAAACATTTTCGCCATCACAAATAGCATCTGCTTCTGCTTCTATTGCACCATCTAAATAATGATCTAGTAATAATTTATTATTAGGAATACTACGTAGTAAATCAACAACGTGCTTTTCTAATTCTTTCTCATTAATTACTATTTTCATTCCTTGTCCTCCTAGTACATAAGATGGACGTACTAAAATTGGAAAATCTAATTTATCTGCTACAGCTAAAGCTTCTTCTGCTGTTTCGGCTGTATCAAACTTAGGGTAAGGAATATTGTTTTCTTTTAAAAGTTTAGAAAAACTTCCTCTGTCTTCAGCTAAATCTAAAGCTTCATAACTAGTACCTAAAATTTTGATGCCATATTTAGAAAGTTTTTCTGCAAGTTTTAATGCTGTTTGACCACCTAATTGAACGATAACACCTTCTGGTTTTTCATGACGAATAATATCGTAGATGTGCTCCCAAAATACTGGTTCAAAATATAGTTTATCTGCGGTATCAAAATCTGTAGATACAGTTTCTGGGTTACAGTTTATCATTATAGTTTCGTAGCCACATTCTGCAGCAGCTAACACACCATGAACGCAACAATAATCAAACTCTATTCCTTGACCAATTCGGTTAGGTCCAGATCCTAAAACAATAATTTTTTTCTTGTCAGAAACTATACTTTCATTATCTGGTAAACGTGTTCCGTCTACGGTTTCTACATCATTTTCAAATGTAGAATAGTAATAAGGTGTTTTTGCCTCAAACTCGGCAGCACAAGTATCTACTAACTTGTACACACGATTTACGCCTAATTCATCACGTTTATTATACACTTGACTTTCTAAACAATTAAGCATGTGCGCAATTTGTCTGTCACCATATCCTTTTTGCTTAGCTTCTAACAATAAATCTTTTTCTATCGTGTCTATTGTATATGTGGAAATTTCTTTTTCTAATTGGTATAACTCTTCATATTGACGTAAAAACCACATGTCTATTTTTGTGATTTCGTGAATACGACTTAGAGGAATACCCATTTGGATTGCATCGTAAATCACAAATACTCTATCCCAACTTGCGTTAGTTAGTTTATCTATAATCTGGTCATAGTTTTTATATCCTTTACCATCTGCTCCTAAACCATTTCTTTTAATTTCTAGAGATTGGGTAGCTTTATGTAAGGCTTCTTGAAAAGATCTACCAATACCCATTACTTCTCCTACCGCTTTCATTTGAAGACCTAAAGTACGGTCTGAACCTTCAAATTTATCAAAGTTCCAACGTGGTATTTTTACGATTACATAATCTAATGTTGGCTCGAATAAAGCAGAAGTAGATTTTGTAATTTGGTTTTGAAGTTCGTCTAAATGATATCCTATAGCTAATTTAGCAGCTATTTTTGCAATTGGATATCCTGTTGCTTTACTTGCTAATGCAGACGAACGAGATACACGTGGATTAATTTCAATTGCGATAATTTCTTCACGTTCATCCGGACTTACAGCAAATTGTACGTTACATCCGCCAGCAAAATCACCAATACTACGCATCATTTTTATTGCCATATCACGCATTTTCTGAAATGTTTTATCAGAAAGTGTCATAGCTGGCGCGACAGTAATTGAGTCTCCGGTATGGATTCCCATTGGATCCATATTTTCAATCGTACAGATAATTACAACATTATCATTTTTATCTCTTAAAAGCTCAAGCTCATACTCTTTCCAACCCATCATAGCCTTATCAATCATCACCTCATGTATTGGAGATACTTCTAAACCACGGGTAAGAGCGTCGTCAAATTCTTTTTCGTCATAAACAATTGCTGCTCCTGCTCCTCCTAAGGTAAATGATGCTCTAATACATAACGGAAAACCAAATTCTTGAGCTATTTCTTTACCTTTTAAAAATGAAGTTGCTGTTGCTTGAGGTGCCATACCAACACCTATTTTTAACATTAACTCTCTAAACTTTTCTCTGTCTTCTGTAATGTTAATGGCATCAATATTAACACCGATAATTTCTACTCCAAAGTCTTCCCAAATACCTTTTTCGTCTGCTTCAATACAAAGGTTAAGCGCTGTTTGTCCTCCCATTGTTGGTAAAACAGCATCTATTTGAGGATGCTCTTTTAATATTTTAACAATAGACTTTGTATTAAGAGGAAGCAAGTACACATGATCTGCCATTTTTGGATCAGTCATGATTGTTGCTGGGTTAGAGTTAATTAAAATAGTTTCGATTCCTTCCTCTCTTAAAGATCTTAATGCTTGTGAACCAGAATAATCAAATTCGCACGCTTGACCAATAATAATTGGACCAGAACCAATAATAAGGATAGATTTTAATTTAGGATTTTTAGGCATTGTATTATGTGTTGTTTTTGGTTTTTCAAAAATAGTGATAATTAGATATAAAAAAAGGCGTTACACCTAAGCAACGCCTTTATATATTAACAATTGTTAATCATTATTTTTTATGTCTAGTTTCAGATGAAACAGATAATTTCTTTCTTCCTTTAGCACGACGACGCGCTAATACTTTTCTACCATTAGCAGAAGCCATTCTTTCTCTAAAACCATGCTTGTTTCTTCTTTTTCTTTTCGATGGTTGAAACGTTCTTTTACTCATTGTATATTATCTTTAAATCTGAAAATGTAATTTTTAATATAATTCTGGTTTTGAAATCTCCAAAACTGAGCGCAAATATACAAAGGGTTTTTAATTTGACAAACCTAAAATTAAAAATATTTTTCAATAAAATTTTAGTTTCTTTGCAAAAGCAAATAAAACAATGCTTTTATGTCCTTTAAAAAATTATTTTTATTAGTCCTTTTGATAGGTTTTACTAGTATTACACAAGCACAACACTATCTTGGATATAACTTAAATGTTGGTGACACCTTAAAGATTACTCAGGTTTCTGAGCAAGAAATTGTTCAAAAAATGAATGATCAAGAACATAAAATTATTAATAATCTTGGTGGAGATTATCTGTTTCACATCAAAAAAGAGACAGATAGCTCTTATATTATTAACTTTAAGTATGATTCATTTTTCATGAAAACCACTTCCAATTTAGCAGGAACCATATTTAATGTTGATACTAAAAAAGATATTAGTGAAGACGATGTAGAAGGAAAAATCTTTAAAGGGTTAACCGAAACTGCTTTAGAGATAAACATGTTAAAAACAGGAAAAATTGTAAGTTTAGTTGGTACCGAGGATTTAATTAACAATATGATTAACGATCTTGATTTTGATAATTTTACTAAAGAAATTATGAAAGAATCTTTACGTAATGAATTTGGTGGCGAAAGTCTTATTGAAAGTCTTAACCAATTTACTTTTATGTATCCAAATAAAACTGTAAATATTGGAGAATCTTGGCAAAACAAATTTAAAGGAGACATGAAAGCTAAGAATACTTGGCAACTAGATAAGGTTGATAATAATTTACATATCTCTTGCAATAGTACCATAACTTTAACATCTAAAGAAGATACACTTACCATGAGCTTAGAAGGTACGCAACAATCTGTTATCACTTCTAACAAAACTTCTGGTTGGCCAATAGAAGCTAAAATAACTTCTATAGCAAAAGGAATTTCTATTATGAAAGGTATGGAAAGTGTAGAAATCCCTACAACAATAATTTCAACAACAACATATAAACCTTTTAAATAAAAACATGTACAATAAAATTTTTAAACTAATACTAGCGGTAGGAATATTTGGAGTTGCAATCTGGCAATTTATTGATGGTGAAATAGGTAATGGTATCATGTACCTTTTACTTTCTTTAGTATTTCTGTTTTTATATTTTAAAAATGAATTTATCCTTCTTGCCTTTTTACGCCTAAGAAAACAAGATTTTGACGGCGCAAAAAAATGGCTTAATAAAATTAAAAATCCTGAAGCTGCATTAGTAAAAAAGCAACAAGGGTATTACAACTTTTTACACGGGATAATGGTATCTCAAGACAATGTAAATGAAGCAGAACGTTATTTTAAAAAAGCAGTAAGCTTAGGGTTGTCGATGGATCACGATATGGCTATGGCAAAATTAAACTTAGCTGGTATTGCTTTTTCTAAACGAAGAAAACAAGAAGCTACAAAACTACTTGCCGAAGCACAAAAACTAGACAAACAAGGTATGCTTACTGACCAAATAAAAATGATGAAGCAAAATATGAAGCAAGCGCAAATGCCTAAGCAACATTATGGTCAAGGTGGATCTTTAAGGTCTCAAAAAAGAAGAAGCAGATAAGCATATTTACCGTTTTAACGTAAAATGTTCTTTGTAAGTTAAACCATTTGCTCTGGTTACAACAAACCAATAGTCGTTGGTTGGCATAGTATTACCATTATAAGTACCATCCCAACCAGCGTCTTGACTTCCAAATTGTTTTAACAATTTACCATACCTATCAAAGATAAAGACTTTTAAATCTGGTTCTAGATTAGAAAATTTTATCTGCCAAAATTCATTTATATCATCTCCATTTGGAGTGAAATATTTAGGGTAATGTAATAGATAAACGTCTTTATCTACAATACCACATCCATTACTATCCTTAATGTAAACTCTATATTCTCCTGGTTCTAAATTAGAAAAAGTGTTTTGAGTTTGATAATCAATTCCATTTAAAGAATATAGGTAATTCCCTGCTCCAGAAGTCATTACTGCTATTGAATTTTCATTAGCAGTCCAATCTGAAATTTCTATATTTTCGATAGTTGCTGGTTCTGAATTTATTACTTGATAATTCTTTGTGCTTTCACAATAAAAGTCTCCTATTTCATCTATAATAGTTACTGTATAAGTACCAGCTTGATCTACAATTATACTTTGTGTTGTTTCTTCTGTTGACCATAAATACGCATCAAAACCAGAATCTGCTATTAATGTTGCTGTACCATTAGAACAGATATAAACTGTTTCTTCTTCACTTAAAACAGGTACTTGACCAACATATATTTGAAATGATGTTGTTGCATGACACAATGCTAAATTATTATGTATAACCCTTGCGTAAACCGTTTGAGGATTGGTATTATTTGTAAATTGATTTGGCAACGGATTATTACCTGTATCTGCATCAGACTGGGATAAATGATAGGTTATTGTGTAGTTATTTGGGTTTTGATTTCCTAAAATTTGTTCGTTTTGAGTGTCTAATTGAAACACTTCTTGGTCTATACCATCTGCTTTGCAAATTGTAAAGTCGTCTGGTTGGTTTGCTCTAGCTAATGGTAATAAATTTTCGAGATTAATGGTTATATTTTCAATGCTTCCGCAGGCATCTTCTACTCTAATTTCGTAAATATTATTGGGTAAGTCTGAAAACACGTTATTAGTTCCGTTATTTATTGTTATTGGGGAAATAATACTATAATTGAAAGGCGCTACACCAATAGCTTCTACTACGACGTCTGACGGATTACCACCACTAGAACAATTTAGATTATAAACTCCTGAAATGACTAAATCTGAATATACAGTGAAATTGGCAAATTGATCTAAACAATACACGTCTGGATTTTCTGAATTTATAGATTGAAACACTTTTATCAATCTAAAATCTCCTGTTAAAAAAATATTATAAAGTGTTTCCATATTTTCTATTTCAATAGCAGTTGTGCTATTTGGGATATCGCCTTCTGTGTACGCTACACCGGTATTTGGATGTCCCCAAACTTCATTTTCTTCAAAATAATATTGCAACCAATATGTTTGGTTAGTTACTGTTTGATCTAAATCATTAATAGTAACATCAAAAGAACCGCAGTTTCTGGTTAATGTGTATGCAAAAGGATTACTTGTATAGCTGTTTATGGTAACATTAGTTGTGTAATCAAAATTACAAGTATCTGAAGATTCAAATTGATAATCACCAACGGGTAAATTATTCATAAAAAGGTTACCATTTCCATCTAATAAACTGGTCGCATCAAAAGGAATTGTTTCCGCGAAAGCGGAAGGTGCTGCGACAATAATAATTTCTGATAATTGTCCATGATTACTGCTTAGATTTAAAGAACCTGTTTCTGTTTGGCAATTTGGAAGCGTTAATACATTTAATCCTTGAAACTGAAACACCGGAATATTAGCATCTAAAGTATATTCTACACCACAATTATCAACTACAGTAACAACATAATCTCCTGCAGGAAGATTGTTATCCTGAATGGTTAAAATATCTCCAACAATAAACTCGTCTGCATTAAATGGTAAGGTTTCAGAGAAAGATGATGGTGCGCTTATTATAGAAGCTGAAATGACCTCACGCTCAGGAATCCTGATTTCTAAAATACCAGAATTTGCAGAACATCCATTATTGCTTGTTATTACTAACGGATCTACAACAACTTCATCTACAAAAATAGTACCTGCTCCTACTCTATTACAAGCATCTATCATTTCAACGGTGTACATACCTGTTGGTACTGGATTATCGTCAAAACCAAAAATTATAGTTCCATCATCCTCAGTAAATGGTCCTGGATAACTATTGTTGTAATCTGTTGGATTAAAACCTGAAGGCGCAGATGTAAAACTTAAAGTGAAAGGTGGCAAGTAGTTGTTTATAGTTACGTTTAAAAATTCGCCACAAAATTCTTCTGTAGTTGTTAAGCTAACTTTTGGATTTGGGTTTACAATTTGATCAGATTCAAAAACCAATCCGCAAGAATCTACAATTAAAACATTTACATCAAAACTATCTGATCCAAATAATGGAATTAATTGATTGATTGTAAAATTTAAATCGTCTCCACTTGTAATATTTTGATCAAAAACAACCTCTGGAGAACCATCTGGTGGATAGAGTGTTAACGTTACTGAAAGCGGATAAATTATTGTTGTACCTTCTGCCGCATCAATAGAAATTTCGACATCTGCTTCATCACAATTATCGTATACAATTGGCAAACCTACTTCGCCTATAATTAAGTCATTAATATCTAGTAACATGGTGTAGGTTTTTGAAAGCGCATTATCACAATCGTCATAAACTCTAATAATGTAAGTACCTTGAGGCAAATCTGTAAAAACATTTGAAGTTTGAGGAGCAACCGTTTCTGGTCCAGAAATTACCTCGTAAGACACTGGATTACCTGATGTTATATTTACTGTGATTGTACCAAACTCGTCACAATTTGACGTGGTTGAATGCGAAATATCGTAATCTAAAGTTGTAGTTAAATTATTAATTGTAATTTCTTGTTGTTGCTCATTTTCTTCACTTCCAAGAGTTTGTGTCGCAACGACAATGTAATCTCCAGATGGCAAACTATTAAAAGAAGACGCTGTGGTTTCTGCAATTGGATTTGTACTGTCTGGTAGTAAAAATAATGAATATGTAATTGTTGCTCCAACTGCTGTATTATTTACACTCATTGTCAAAGCACCGTTACCAGAACATGTTTCGTCTGTTGCGGTTACTACTAGATTAAAGTCTGGTAATTGAGCAATTACAGACCAATGTGTAAGAAAAAAGAATATAAAAACCAAAACTATTCTTTTTACTTTATAAATATTTATGTTGGTTGATGTTTTAATTTCATTATCAATTTAGCCCTTTAAATATACGACTAAAAAATTTTTGAATTAAATAATTATAACAACGGAGCCCAAAGCCTACAATAAGCTTCTTTTAAACGTTCTAATTTACCTCTGTTTTTCCATTGGTCGTAGTCCATACACAAAGAATCATCCAAATCGTTTAAATACATCTGTTTTGCTTTTAAAGCTTGTTCTTTACTATAGATTAAAGCATTAATTTCGAAGTTAATATTGAAACTTCTATAATCCATATTACAAGTACCAATGGTTGTAAAGACATCATCAATAACCATTGTTTTTGCATGAGTAAATCCTTTTTTGTACCTGTAAACCTTAACATTGGCATCAAACAATTGTTCTAAATAAGAGTTTGTTGCATGTTGTGCTATCCAAGAGTCTGATTTATCTGGTATTAAAATCCTAACATCTACTCCGCTTTTTGAAGCCACTTGCATTGCGGTTATAATTTGATCATTAGGAATAAAATAAGGTGTCGCTATATACACGTATTTTTCTGCGGTTACTATTGAGAAGAAAATAGCTTCCATAATGTTTGCCCAATCGGTATCAGGACCACTTGCAGCAATTTGAATTGGAGTAATTGTTTCTGTTTTATTTTTTGGAAAATAGGTTTGATTTAGCTCTATTTTTTTATCTGAAACAAAATTCCAGTTGGTTAAAAATTGAACTTGAAGTGTAAAAACTGCTTCACCTGTAATTCTAAGATGTGTATCTCTCCAATACTTTTTATTTTCTGGATAATTCACATAAGTGTCCGAAACATTTATTCCTCCAACATAACCAATTTCGCCATCAATAATCACTATCTTTCGGTGATCTCGGTAATTCATTTTACCAGTAAATTTTGGAAATAATACTGGCATAAACGGATGATGCTCTATTGAAGATTGCGTAAGCCTTCTTTTCATTTTAGATGAAATTTTGCTTCCTACATCATCATAGCTTAGCTTTACTTGTACACCTTGATCTGCTTTTTTAAGTAATAGCTCTAAAAATTTTGTACCAATTTTATCATCTTTTAAAATATAATACTCTACGTGAATGTGTTGTTTTGCAGACTCTATATCTTTAAAGAGCTTTTCAAATTTATTTTCACCATTAATTATAATTTCAACATCGTTATACTGTGTTAATGGTGATTTATCATTTTTTTGAAGTAGTTGAACTAAACGTATTTGATCTTCTTCTGCTTCTGCTTCATAAAAAGTTAAAGCTTCGGGTTTTATCTCTAATTTATCTTCAATAGATTGTATTAATTCATTATTTAAAATGTCTTTTTTATTGAAGATTTTATTTTTTCTATACTCTTGACCAAACAGATAATAAACGATTAAACCAAAAAAAGGAAACACTAACAATACAATAATGTATGTTAGTGTTTTTGTAGGATTTATAGATTTAAATAGAATAGTAACAACTGCAATTAGTGCCAATATATAGTTTAGCGTTATTGCTATTGTCCACCAATGTGATTGTAAAAACTCTATCATTTAAGGTTGTATGTTATAATAACCTTCTTTAGGCAATTCTATAAAATATTGCTTTCTTGATTTATTATTTAAATGCGGCTCTCTTAACCAAGGATTGTGTAGTTTTAAAATTTTATAGTTTATGCCAAATTGCTTTGCAAAACCAGCAAAATCTGTAACTGCTGTATCTACTTCTACTAAATATGTTGGTACTTTAGAGTATAAGTCTTTATCTCTAAAATTAAAACCATATTTTGAAGGGTTTGATAAAATTTCTTTTAAAGCTAAAATCCTAAATACATAACGACCAGTTTCTTCACCTAACAACAAATCGTAATAACCTTTAACTTGTTGTGCATCTAACCTTCTTTTTATACCTGCATTACCAGCGTTATAAGCTGCAGCTGCAAGTGTCCAACTACCTAAATTTTCTTTTGCTTTTTTTAGATAATCGCAAGCTACTTCTGTTGCTTTTTCTAAGTGGTATCTTTCATCTACGTTACTATTAACTTCTAACCCATGTTCACGACCTGTAGCTCTCATAATCTGCCAAAATCCACTTGCTCCAGCTGGTGATTTAGCATTGGTTAAGCCACTTTCTATAACTGCTAGATATTTAAAATCATCAGGCACACCATGTTTTGCTAAAATAGGTTCTATTATAGGAAAGTATTTTTTAGCTCTTTTAAACATTAATAGACCGTTAGATTGCCAATAAGTATTTACTAAAAGCTCTCTATCCATTCGCTCTAAAATATCAGGATTAGATAATGGTACTTCTTCGCCTGCAAAATCCATATAATCCGGAACTTGTAATGCGTATACGTTATAATCGTTTATAAGTTTTTTTGTAAAATTTTCGTCTGTTGGCGCTTCTTGCATAGCATTGATAGATAATGCTCCAATAGCTAATAAACCAACTGCTGCTAATGTGTTTTTAACTAACTTCATCTTCATTATTTCTTTTTCTAAATTTAAAAATTTTATTTGATTTTTTATTAATTACCTAGGATTAGTTTTGGTAAATTTTCGTTAAACCATTTATACTTATTTATAATCATAATGTGTGTTCCACCTTTAATTTTTGTACAATTTGATATGTAAGAACACGGAAACACCATATCATTATCGCCATGTATGTGTATGGCTTCTGGTATTGGTTGATCTTGTTCCCAACATATTACTTGCTCTATTGCCCAATCTAAATATGCTTTATCACTAACAGATAGGTATTTTTTATATAACTCTACACGTTTAGTAATAGTTTCTCCAAAAGCATATTTTGCTAATAAATCTATATTACCCATTAATTGCGTAGGAAGCAATTTATAAGCTTTTGTTACCTTAAGCAACTTCATACGTTTTGGCAACTCATGTTTAGTCTTAACGCTAGAAACAACAAATAATTTTCTTATACTAATATGTTTACTCATTTCTTGCACTAAAATACCTCCAAAAGACACACCTAAAAGTACAGGGTTTTCATGCTTTACTTCTTCGCACATACGTTTGGCATAATCTTGTAGAGTTTCTTTTTTAAAAGGCATTTTCCACGATAACCAAAAAATTTCAAACTGATCTTCGGGTAATTTTATATATTCAAAAATTGTAGGATTTGCCGCCATACCTGGCATTAAGTAAACTGGTATTAACTGCTGACTCATAAGCTTTTAACAACTTAAACAACTATTGTTGTTATTATTTTTTGTAAATTTGTAGTATAAAACTAAAAAATAGTTTGGTACTATTTTTGAAACTTCCTTGATAATTAATAAAACTTTATAAATATGATTAATGCAGCTGAGCTGATTGACAACGATTTTTTACGTCAATTTGAACTGAAAATAGATGATCATTTTGCTAAAATTGAGTATTCTCTTCAAGAAAAAAAGATTTTTTTAACCAAGTTAATTGTTCCTGAAGCACTTGATAATGACGAGTTTAAAACAGATTTTATTAAAATAGTTTTTGATAATATCGAAGAGCGCAACTTAAGTGTTGTCCCAACAAGTCCTTACATTGCTAAATTTATTAGAAAAAACCGCCAATTTAAAAGGTTATTACCTGTTGGTGTAAGAATCTAATTAGGTTTAATTTAACTTAAAAACAAAACATCCGAAGTTAATCACTTCGGATGTTTTGTTTTATATCACTTCTACGTTTACAAAATCGAATCTTACTAAACCGTCTGTATCTATTTTAGTAAGCTGAACTTGATGAAGTGTATTGACTAATTCTGGGTTCCATGGTGCTTTAACCTTGACATAATTTTCTGTAAAGCCGTGTATGTAACCTTCTTTATTTTCTGATTCAAAAAGTACGGTTCTTTTGGTACCTATTTGTGACTCGTAAAATGCACGACGCTTTTTAACGCTTAATCCTCGTAACATTTTACTTCGTTTTGATCTTACTTTTTTAGGCACAACGCCATCCATTGTAGCTGCTACTGTATTTTCTCTTTCAGAATATGTAAATACGTGTAAGTATGAAATATCTAATTCGTTTAAAAAATTATAGGTTTCTAAAAAGTGCTCATCAGTTTCACCAGGAAAACCAACAATAACATCTACACCAATACAAGCATGAGGCATCACTTTTTTAATTTGTTCTACACGATCTACATACAATTCTCTTAAATAACGACGTCTCATTTTTTTAAGCATATCGTTACTTCCGCTTTGTAGCGGAATATGAAAATGTGGCACAAACGTTTTACTTTGGGCTACAAAATCTATAGTTTCATTTTTAAGCAAATTAGGTTCTATAGAAGAGATTCGTAAACGCTCTATACCTTCAACTTCATCTAAAGCTTGTACTAATTCGTAAAATGTGTGTTCGTGTTTTTTATTACCAAATTCGCCTTTACCATAATCGCCTATATTTACACCTGTTAAGACAATTTCTTTGATGTTTCTTTCTGAAATTTCTTTAGCATTTTTTAGTACATTTTCTAAAGTATCACTTCGTGAAATACCACGAGCTAAAGGAATTGTACAATACGTGCATTTGTAATCACAACCATCTTGCACCTTTAAAAAAGCACGTGTTCTGTCACCTATGGAGTAACTTCCTACGTAAAAATCGGCTTCTTCTATCTCGCACGAGTGTACTTCGCCAAAATCATTTTTTGACAAATCGTTTAGGTAATCTGTAATCTTAAATTTTTCGGTAGCACCAAGCACTAAATCTACTCCATTTACGTCTGCTAATTCTTGTGGCTTTAATTGCGCATAACAACCTACAGCAGCAATAAAAGCTTCTGGATTTGCCTTTTGCGCTTGCTTTACTATAGTTTTAAAACGTTTATCTGCATTTTCGGTTACAGAGCATGTGTTTATAACATAAATATCTGCTTGATCATTAAAGTCTACACGCTCAAAACCTTCGTCTTTAAAGGAACGTGCAATGGTTGATGTTTCAGAAAAATTAAGTTTACAACCTAAAGTATAAAAGCCAACTTTCTTTTTGTTATTCAATGCAATTCGTGTTTATGCTAAGTAAGTTTTGTTATATTTACCTAGTGCTATTAAAATTTGTGGCTGCAAAAATACGTAATTTTTCCTGCTATAAAAAGCGTTTAAACCTTTAAAATCAATATGTCTACATTAGAAAAAAGACTACAAGAAGTCTATCGTTTTTTTGAAAATAAAGATACTGTTTTAGGCTACAGAAAACTTATGGATTGTGCTTTAGACACACAAAACTTAGAGATTTACAACCAAATTATTGAAGTTACAGATTGGAAATCTAAACATCCTGATAACGAAACCGAGTTTATAACTAAATGCTTGAAGGTTTTAGAGGACATTTCTAAAATTCCTATTGAAGTTTACAACAATTTTAAACCTATTGTCACAGCAACAAACATCACTAAAAGTTATGGAACTAATAGTTTTAGTTTAGGACCTATCAATCTTTCTATAAAAAAAGGAAATGTTTATGGTTTAGTTGGTGAAAATGGAAACGGAAAAACAACACTTTTACGTGTACTTGCTAAAGAGTTAAAACATACTTCTGGTAACTTAAACTATGATTTTGATAGTAAAGTAAATACCGATTTTGAACTAAGATCTAAATTAGTTTACATACCGCAACGTACCCAAAAATGGTACGGTAGTTTAAAAGACAACTTAAAATTTGTGTTGTCTAATTATGGAATTAGTCCCGAAGAAAATGAAACAAGAGTTTTAATGATGATTTGTAGACTTGGTCTTTGGGATTACAAACATTTAAAATGGAGCGAATTATCTTCTGGTTACAAAATGCGTTTTGAACTTGCAAGAACTTTATTGCGTCAACCAGAGTTACTATTACTTGATGAGCCTTTAGCAAACCTTGATGTTTTAGCACAACAAGTTATCCTTGAAGACTTAAAATCTATTTGCAACTCATTAAATCATCCTATTGCATTAATTTTAAGCTCTCAGCAATTATATGAAGTTGAAAAAGTTTCGGATAAGGTTATTTATTTAAAAAACGGAAAATACACTGATAACAACAACTCTGAAACTGAAGAAACAACAGTAAAGAATCAACTAATCATAGAAATTGATTGTAATTGCGAACGTGAAAAACTTCAGCAAATTTTTAATCCTTTACAACTTGAAAAATTGGTTTTTAATGGCGGAATTTATGTAGCATATTTTGATGCTAACACTCTATTTTATCAAGTTTTAGAAGCGCTAGGTAATCATCAAATTGATGTGACCTATACCAGAAACATAACTAAATCTACCAGACGTTTTTTTGTATCCTAATCTCTATTATTCAAAATGCAGCAATTCATTTCTAAAATAAATAAATATTTAATCGAGCGTCATCCAACATTATGGAACACCAAAGTAGTTTGGATGTTAGGTGCTTCTTTAATTATTCATATTCTATTCTTTTTATTTGGTTTAATTACATTAACTAACCCAGAAAGCTTACAAAATAGAGGCGCAGAAAATATCTTTTTTGATAATGGCGCGATATTCTTTAGCATGATGATTTCTGTAGTTATGTTAGTACTTTGGCTAGTATTTATGTTTAAAAACAATGCGTTTAAAAACTACTATCCAACAACTGCTTTTAAGCTATTTAAGCAGTTTGTATTATACTTTATTATCATATTTTTTTCGACTACATTTTACTTTTCTTATAATTTTGGTTTAAAGACGTTTATCGTCAATAAATACCCTGATAACATTACTAAAAATGAAGTTTTAACTGCTAATAAGGCTAGTGTATTTTTATCGCACTCTTTAAAAAATTATACTGTAGACCGACTAGTTTATCCTAAACCTTTTGATTCTTTACATTGTGAAACTGAATACTCTAAAATTGATTTAGAT
Organism: Mesoflavibacter sp. CH_XMU1422-2; assembly: GCF_037029245.1. Classification (NCBI taxonomy): domain Bacteria; kingdom Pseudomonadati; phylum Bacteroidota; class Flavobacteriia; order Flavobacteriales; family Flavobacteriaceae; genus Mesoflavibacter; species Mesoflavibacter sp. CH_XMU1422-2. The sequence goes on from NZ_JAYMEE010000070.1 coordinate 54,801, forward strand.
AAACCTTATCTTGATTTTTTAGGAAAAAAATATCAGTTTTATAACTTAAAATTTGTCTCTTATTATGATAGTGACAAACCTATTCATTACAACGTAAAAGGCTACGTGTATTATAAGCATAAAGACACTACCACAATATATGCTTATAAAGATTCTGTTGTAGATGTTTCTGCATATTTAAAATCTGCTAATCCAAATTATTACAACTATTCCAAAATATTTTACAGTTATGGTAAAGACGATGTAGACTATTTATACTCTAGATATGAATACAATCCTTTAGACGATAGATATGGAAATATGTCTAAAAAACAATTAGTACAAAAAGGAAATTTTGATTTATTAAACAGAAATAACCCAGATGAAATAAAACAGTTGTTAAACAGCTTTTTACAAGTATCTAAAAAGTATAGAATAAAAACAAATTTAGACACAGACAGCTGGTTTAAAATGGTTTACAATCCAACAGATTTTGGGGTAAAACACCTTATAAGCAACAGAGATTATCCTTACAAAAAAAGCTATAGATCTAACATAGATCGATCTGATTTTGAAATCTATCAAGATAAAATAATGTCTAACAAGTTTTTTGACTCAGATCATCTTAAAATTGTGTTTGAAAACTTAGACGATATAAAAAACAAAACTATTATAGATGCTAGTATTCATGCTTTTATTTGGATAGCATTTGCAATTGCATTACTTATATTCTGTTTTAGAGTAACCAGTTTAAAATCTGTTTTATTTACTATTGTTAGCGGTATATTACTTACTATTTTTATATCATTAATAGCAGCTGCTATAGGCTTTACCTCAAGAAGTGGCGGTATTGATTTTGAATACTTTATGATGTATTTTATATTATTTATTGCATCCATTATAATGATTATTGGTCTATTTGGAGTCACTAAATTAAAAAAGCTAGTAGGCAGTATTTTTATCAATCTAACATTGTCTGGATTTGTCGCTTACGTATTATTAATTATGGCAATTATTACATCACACCAAAGCGATGCATGTCGCTTAAAATTTCCTGATTATTCTGAAAGAACTGAAAATTGTTTCGTTCTATTAAGAGACTTAGATTTGTGGTCAAGTTTAATTTTATTTGTTGTTGGTATTGTTTTTACTTACTTATATTGCAATACTATCTTAAAATGGAGAGCTACACCAGAAAATTAATCAATGAAACACTTATTATATTTTAGCTTTAGTTTACTACTGTTTTGGTCTTGTAATTCAACTAAAAATGATAATAAAGACCATTTAGTTTTTAGATATAATGAACATAAAAATATAGGGTCTTTAGATCCCGCATTTGCTAAAGACAATGCAGATATTTGGGCTATTAATCAACTATTTAATGGGTTGGTTGAAATGAATGACAGCCTAAAAGTCATACCAAGTATTGCAAAAAAATGGACGGTTTCTCCAGATGGTTTAACTTACAGATTTGTATTAAGAAATGATGTTTATTTTCATAAACATAAATTGTTTAAAAAAGACAGCACCAGAACTGTAAAAGCACAAGATTTTGAATATAGTTTTAACCGAATTTTAGATCCAAAAGTAGCCTCTTCCGGTCGTTGGGTTTTTAATAAAGTTGAACATTTTAAAGCTGAAAACGATAGTATTTTTACTATAAAACTAAAGCAACCTTTTCCTGCGTTTTTAGGCTTACTAACCATGAAGTACTGCAGCGTAGTCCCTAAAGAAATTGTAGAACATTACGGCACCAACTTTAGATCCAACCCAATTGGTACTGGTCCCTTTAAATTTAAACGTTGGGAAGAAAATATAAAATTGGTTTTTAGAAAAAACAATAATTATTTTGAAACAGATAAAAACGGAAACCAATTACCATATTTAGAAGCTGTAGCTATTACTTTTTTACCAGATAAGCAAAGTGAATTTATGCAATTTGCACAAGGTAATCTTGATTTTTTAAATAGCTTAGATGCTTCTTATCAAGATGAAATTTTAACAACAAAAGGCGAACTTAGAGACAAATACACAAAAACTGTAAACGTCATTAAAGGTCCTTACTTAAATACGGAATATTTAGCCTTTTTTATGGATAGTGAAAAAGATGAAATTAACTCAAAAAATTTAAGATTAGCAATTAATTACGGTTTTGACAGAAAAAAAATGATAACCTATTTACGTAACGGAATAGGCATACCCGCAAATGGTGGATTTATCCCAAAAGGTTTACCAGGTTATAATAAAAATACTGGTTTTGAGTACAATCCTACTAAAGCTAAACAACTTATAGAAGACTACAAAACACAAACAGGTAATCAAAATCCTGAAATAACCATTACTACAACAAGTAATTACCTTAATTTTTGCGAGTATATACAAAGAGAATTAACAAAAATAGGACTTATTGTCAATGTAGATGCAATACCAGCTTCAACTTTAAAAGAAGGTAAAGCAAATGGTAAATTAGACTTATTTAGAGCAAGTTGGGTTGCAGATTATCCCGATGCTCAAAATTATTTATCATTGTTTTACAGTGAAAACTTTGCGCCAAACGGACCAAATTACACACACTTTAAAGATGAAACTTTTGACACTTGGTACACGCAATCTTTTTTAAAATCTAATGTAGACGAACGTGCTAAGCTATATTCTAAAATGGATAGTTTAGTATTAAAAGAAGCGCCTATCGTACCTTTATATTATGATGAAGTAATACGATTTACGCATAAAAAAGTTTCAGGTATAGGTAAAAATCCTATAAATTTATTGCAGTTGAAAAGGGTTAAAAAAGAACTTTAAATTCTGAAATTAGGCTTTTCTTCATCTTCTTCAACAGACTTACCAATATCATCTATACTCTGTATTGGTTCTGGTTTATTTTGCTCGAAGTTTTTCTTTAATAAATAATGAAATAATGCTACAGTACCTAATCCAAAAGGTATTGCTATTAAAGACATCAATAAAGTATTTTCCCAATCTATATACCAACCAAAAATTTCACTTAAAACTCCTATAATAACTCCTCCAATTACAGAACCAGCATAATAACTAATTACTCCTAAAACAGCATAAAGCCATTTGTTTTTATTATAAGCTTCAGCTAATTTGATAAAATGTTTTCCTATAAATATAATTAAAATTATTCCTAACATTATTTTACTTTATTCATTAATTAAAACCGTCTCTTTTATTATACCAAGCACTACAAGATATTGAAATAATCCGTAAAATAACATTTCAGAATACTGATTAAGACCAAAGTTTTGATTGTAAAACGATTGTAATACCGATATAGAATCTGAAAACACACTACATACAACGCCTGCAAAAACTAAATAAAAACATAAACTATTTACCTCATCATACCTTAGATAAGCAAATAAGAAGATTAACATAGACACAAAAAATAAAGTAAAACAGATATAAAGAAGTCTCCTAAATTGTCAAAAATTAAAGAAGCAACAAAGACAATGTATATAAAAAGGATAGTTAGAAAAGGAAATAACCTTTTAATTTTAAAATCCTTTTGATTAGAAAACCTTACTGTGTAAGCTATTTTACCTAACATAAAACAGAATAAACCTGTAAGATATATTGTCTCATATTCATAGAAAATTAGAAAAAAATCTCCCAAAAGAAAAGCAAACAAACCTGCTAAAAAAATTTTATCTTTTAATAGTTTAATTGGTTTATTATATTGAAAGAAAAATACAATAAGTAGTATAACTAAAGATAGTTTTGTGAAGATTCTTACATAGAAAAAATCAGATATGTTTTTAAAAATTATATCTAAGAATAATATAAAGAAATAAACGAAAGTAAAATATTTAATATTTACAAAAGCTGTCATAAATTATTACAAATAGCATTTGCAATATAGAATAATTATACGGCTATCACAATAATTTAAAACTAAAAACAAACAATAATCAACTAGTTACTAGAGTGTTATTTTCTTTTAGTATGCCTAAAACTATTAGATATTGTGATAAACTATAGAAGAGCATGATTGTATACTTATGATAAAAAAAGCTTGAATCATAAAAAGATTTTAAAAAAGCAATACTATCGGATGCCATAGAGAATAAAACACCTATTAAGACCAAATAATAGCTTAAATTATTCACTTCATTTTTTCTTAAATAAGCTATTTGACCTAGCAATAGCACCACAAATAAGTATATTAAAGTAGGTATAAAATATAAGCCTAATTTACTGTAAATAAAATTCATCATCAAGCTCATGTAAATAAAGCAAAACAGTAAAAAAGGGAGTAGATTTTTTATATAAAAGTCTTTTTTATTTCTAAATCTAACAATATAAAATGCTTTTGCTATCCCAAAAAAAACACCTCCAATAGCAAAAGATTTTGTAGTATTTTCTCCTACTAAAACTAAATCTCCAATAATAAAACTAAATAAAGCTAATAATACTAATCTATAATTAAATACACTTTTTTCTTTTTGATTAACTATATAAAATAATAGTAAAATTAAGATTAAAAATGTCTTAGAAATATATCTAAAAGGGAAACGAAACTGAGAATTTTTAATAAAAGTATCAATAATAAATACTAAAAAGTATAGCAAAGTAAATAACTTTACATCCTTAAATATTAGTTTCATAAACTTGGGGCAGTTTTAAGTATATCCAATATTAAAATACTTTTTTATTAAATGCAAAATTTTTAGATAATCTTAGTCTTTTCTATATTTTTTTGTAATTTCAAAAACATGTTCTAAAATAGCTTTATCTTGTAATGTAAACTCTATATTTCTTCTAGACATTACTACTTCTGCTACTTCAAAAGCTTTTTTAGTTAAATATGTAGAAAACCCAGATGCTCCGCCCCAACTATAGCTTGGTACAAAATTTCTTGGGAAGCCACTTCCAAAAATATTAGCATTGACACCTACAACTGTTCCTGTGTTAAACATTGTATTTATGCCACATTTACTATGATCACCCATCATTAAACCACAAAACTGAAGACCAGTTCTAGCAAAACGCTCGGTATCATAATCCCAAAGTCTTACTTCTGCGTAATTATTTTTTAAATTAGAATTATTAGTATCTGCACCAAGATTACACCATTCGCCTAAAACAGAGTTACCTAAAAACCCATCGTGTCCTTTATTAGAATATCCAAATAGTACACTGTTATTAACTTCTCCTCCTACTTTAGAAAATGGACCAATGGTAGTAGGACCGTAAATTTTAGCTCCTAATTTAATAGTAGCATTATCACACAAAGCTAACGGACCTCTAATGATTGAGCCTTCCATAATTTCGGCATTTTTACCAATATAAATTGGTCCAGAACTAGCGTTTAGTGTTGTAAATTCTAGCTTAGCGCCTTCTTCTATAAATATATTTTCTGGTGCAATTACGTTATTACTTGATGGTATTGGTTGCGATGTACGGTCATTAGTCAATAAATCAAAATCTTGTTGTATCGCTTCTCCGTTTTTAGAAAAAATATCCCAAGTATGCTCTATTTGTAGTATATCGTTGTCAAATTCTATCGCTTCAAACTTATCAAAATCTATATCCTCTTCGGCTTCTGTAGTAAAAAAAGCAATAACGTCTTCATCTTTAAAAATTGCTTGATTTTTTTCAAGACCAATTATTAATTCTATTAATTCTGGGTTTGGTAAATATGACGCATTAAGCATAATATTTTCTTCCATTTCTACCATGGGATATTTGTCCGACAAATAATCTTCGGTTACAGTAGTTGTGGTTGTTTTAAGATACTGTTCCCATTTTTCTCTAATGGTCAAAATACCTACGCGTATATCTGCAACTGGTCTTGTATATGTAAATGGTAGTAATTGGTTTCTTACTGGTCCGTCAAATAGAATATAATTCATGGTAACTTTTAATGATTAAAGTATAAAAATAGCTTAATTAGAGGTAACAAAAAAGCCTTTCAAAAAATATTGAAAGGCTTTTAATATATGATTGCGTCTAAACTTATTTTTTAAATTTAGCGTATTTGTTTTTGAATTTATCGATACGTCCAGCTGTATCAATTAATTTAGTCTTACCAGTGTAAAAAGGGTGAGATGTTCTAGAAATTTCCATTTTAATTAATGGATACTCAACACCATCAACTTCTAAAGTTTCATTAGTATTTGCAGTAGATTTTGTTATAAAAACATCTTCATTAGACATGTCTTTAAATGCTACTAATCTATAATTTTCTGGATGTATACCTTTTTTCATCGCTTAATGCTTTTGTGTCTTTACTAAATTCGAGGTGCAAATTTAAGCATTTTTTACAAATCAACAACAAATTTATCAAAATTTTTTATTTCATTTTTTATGTAACAATTTGTTGTAAAATTATACTAACTTACAAATACTAACTTAAATCAAAATATTATGGAAAAAACTATTAAATCTATTGCATCTAATTATGGATTGTATTTAGGGCTTTTTATCGCTGTTGTATACGTTGTATCGTATGCTGTTAATCTTGAATTACTAACAAATCCATTTGTAGGAATAGCAATGCTTTTAGCTATTATTATTTTTGGTATTGTATCTATCTCTAAAGCAAAAAAAGCTCAAAATGGTTTCATTTCTTTAAAAGAAGCTTTTACATCTTATTTTATTACTATTTTAATAGGATTAATTGTTGCTAGCGTGGTAGCCATAGTTCTTTTCAATGTTATTGATCCTGATGCTGCTATAACTTTAAAGGAAAAAACTATTGAAGGAACAGCAGAGATGATGAGAAACTGGAACGCTCCAGAAGAATCAATTGTTGAAACCGTTGAAAAAATGCGCGAGCAACCAAACCAATTTAGTATTGGTAGCGTATTACAGTCTTTAGTTATCCAACTTGTTATATTTAGTATAATTGGTTTAATAGCTGCATTAATCATGAAAAAATCTGATGATAACGCATAATAATTCTATATTTGAAATAATTTTCAAGTTGAATTATGGATATATCAGTAGTCATACCACTACTTAACGAACAAGAATCTTTAACAGAGTTACACCATTGGATTTCATCAGTCATGAAATTCAATGGTTTTTCTTATGAAATTCTTTTTATAGACGATGGTAGCACGGACCAATCCTGGCAAACCATTTGCACTTTAAAAGAGCAAGATAAAAATGTAAAAGGAATTAGATTTTTAAAAAACTTTGGTAAGTCTCAAGCATTACATGCAGGTTTTGCGCAAGCTAAAGGTGATGTAATAATCACTATGGATGCAGATTTACAAGACAATCCAGAAGAAATACCAGAACTTTACAACTTAATTACAAAACAAAAATTTGACCTTGTTTCTGGTTGGAAAAAGAAACGATTTGATAATAAATTTACCAAAAACTTACCTTCTAAACTTTTTAATTGGGCTGCAAGAAAAACATCTGGTGTTAAACTAAATGATTTTAATTGCGGACTAAAAGCCTACAATAAAAACGTAGTAAAAAATATAGACGTTAATGGCGAGATGCATCGTTACATTCCTGTACTAGCCAAAAATGCTGGTTTCACAAAAATTGGTGAAAAAGTAGTACAACATCAAGCCAGAAAATATGGCGAAACAAAATTTGGTATGGATCGCTTTATTAATGGCTTTTTAGATTTAATTACCATTTGGTTTTTATCAAGATTTGGAAAAAGACCCATGCACTTATTTGGCGCCTTAGGCGTTATCATGTTTATTATTGGATTTGGTTTTGCTGCATATCTAGGTATTGATAAAATCTTTTTTAACCCTGCGGGAAGACTAATCACACAAAGACCACAATTTTACATTGCGCTTACAACAATGATTTTAGGTTCTCAGTTTTTTATAGCTGGTTTTTTAGGTGAAATTATTCTACGCCAAAACGCAAACAAAACACGCTATTTAATTAAAGAATCTTTAAATTTAGAATAGTAAAACTTTAGCATTTTATAAATGCTTACTTTTGTATACAATTTAATTACATTATGAGATATATTGACCCAGAACTTTTAGATCGTGTCAACAAATGGTTAACTCCAACTTTCGATAAAAAAACACAAGATTACATAAAAGATTTAATCGCTTTAAAACCTGAAGAACTAAAGGAAAGTTTCTATAAAGATTTAGAATTTGGTACTGGCGGAATGCGTGGCGTTATGGGTATTGGTACAAATCGTATCAACAAATATACACTCGGAAAAAACACACAAGGCTTAAGCAATTATTTACATAAAAGTTTTCCTAATCAAGACTTAAAAGTAGCTATTGCTTTTGATTGTAGACATAATAGTAAAACACTAGCAAAAGTAGTTGCAGATGTGTTTTCGGCAAATAATATTAAAGTGTTTTTATTTGAAGATTTGCGTCCTACACCAGAGCTTTCTTTCACTTTAAAACATCTAAATTGTCATTGCGGAATTGTACTTACCGCATCACACAACCCGCCAGAATATAACGGTTACAAAGTATACTGGCAAGATGGAGGACAATTAGTTCCGCCACAAGATGCCGAAATTATTCAAGAAATAAATAACCTTGAATATTCAGAAATTAACTTTAAAGCAAAAGAGGAAAACATTCAATACATAGGTCAAGACGTAGATGATGTATTTATAAACGCATCTGTTAAAAACGGAAGTTTTAACACAAGTCAAGACGCAAAAGATAACTTAAATATTGTATTTACGTCTTTACACGGTACATCAATAACAACCATTCCAGAAACTTTAAAACGTGCTGGTTATAAAAATGTACATATTGTAGAAGAACAACGCGAACCAAATGGAGACTTTCCTACGGTAGTTTCACCTAACCCAGAAGAGCCAGAAGCTTTAAAAATGGCTTTAGAATTAGCAGAAAAAGTTAATGCAGATATTGTTATTGGTACTGATCCTGACAGTGATAGATTAGGTATTGCAGTAAGAGATCTTGATAATAAAATAACGCTTTTAAACGGAAATCAAACCATGGTCTTAATGACAGATTTTCTTTTAAAGCAATGGAAAAACAATAACAAAATTAACAACAACCAATTTATTGGTAGTACAATAGTATCTACACCAATGATGCCTGTTTTAGGTCAAGCTTATAATGTAGAATGCAAAGTCGGACTAACTGGTTTTAAATGGATTGCTAAGATGATTAAAGACTTTCCGGACTTAGACTTTATTGGTGGTGGCGAAGAAAGTTTTGGATTTATGGTTGGCGATTTTGTAAGAGATAAAGATGCTGTTACCTCTTCCCTTCTAGCGATTGAAATTGCAGCACAAGCCAAAGCAAAAAACAGTAGTTTTTACAAAGAACTTATAAATCTGTATCTAGAACACGGTTTTTATAAAGAACGGCTTATATCAATGACCAAAAAAGGGATTGAAGGCGCGCAACAAATTAAACAAATGATGATTGACGCTAGAGAAAATCCTTTAACAGAAGTTAACGGGTCTAAAGTTGTACGCATTGAAGACTATCAACTTTCAGTAGCTAAAAACCTAACTAATAACACTACAGAAACAATAGAAATTCCAAAATCTAACGTACTAATTTATTACACAGAAGATGGTAATAAAATAGCATTAAGACCAAGTGGTACCGAACCTAAAATTAAATTTTACATTAGTGTAAATACTACTTTAGACAATGTGTCAGACTTCACTACAACGGAACAAAAATTGGAAGCAAAAATAGACGCTATCATAAACGATATGCAACTTAATTAAAAATGAAAAAAATAATACATCAATTACTTCCTTTTATCAAAGAATATAAAAAGCACGTGATCTTAAACGTGTTTTTTAATTTGTTATATGCCCTATTTAGTGCATTGGCTTTTGTTTCATTAATACCAATGTTAAAAGTATTATTTGATAAAACCGCTGTAGTTAAAGAAGCTCCTGTTTGGGAAGACATTTTTAAAATAAAGGATTACGGAGAACAACTTTTAAACTACAAAATGAGTAGTTTTATTCAAGAAGGTAATCCTCAATTAGCTTTAATTATTGCTATTGCACTTGTCATTTCTACTTTTTTACTTAAAAATCTATTTGGCTATTTTGGTTCTCAGCACATGATGTATCTTAAAAACGGTGTATTAACCGATTTAAGAAAAACCATGTTTAATAAGATAATCAATCTACCTGTTAGCTTTTATTCTAAACGTCAAAAAGGTGATGTAATGGCTCGTATTTTAGGAGATATAAACGAAGTTCAAAATTCATTTTTTATTCTTTTAGAACTTATTGTTAGAGAACCTGCAACTATCGTCTTTTCTCTTATTATTATGTTTACCATAAGTTGGCAATTATCATTATTCGTACTTGGTTTTATACCTATTGCTGGATTTTTAATTTCTAGAATTGGTAAAAGTTTAAAGAAAAATTCACTTAAACAACAACAAGAATCTGGTCGTTTAATTTCTACAGTAGAAGAATCTTTAACAGGTCTTAAAATTGTAAAAGGATATAACGCAGAAAACATCTTTGGAAACAAGTTTTTTAATTCTGCTGATACTATTTTAAAATTATCAAACAAAATAGGTCTAAAAAATAATTTAGCAGGACCAGTTAGTGAAGTTTTAGGTATAGCTACAATTGCCATTTTATTATGGTATGGCGGTAAATTAGTATTAGTAGATAAAATTATAGAAGGAGAAACTTTTATAGCTTTTATGGGATTAGCCTATGCTATACTAACACCAGCAAAAGCGATAAGTAAAGCCTCTTATCGTGTAAAAAATGGTCTAGCTGCTGCAGATCGTGTATTTGAAATTTTGCATGAAGAAGACCAAATGCCAGATCTTCCAAATGCTAAAGAAATCAAAACCTTTAATGATAAAATTTCAATAGAAAATATTTCATTTAAATATGATGAAGATTACGTATTAAAAAACTTTTCAATTCAAGTTCCTAAAGGAAAAACAGTCGCATTAGTTGGACAATCTGGTAGCGGTAAAAGTACAATAGCTAATCTTGTCACTCGATTTTACGATGTTAATGAAGGTAAAATATCTATAGATGGTAACAACATCAAAAATGTCACTAAAAAATCTTTAAGATATCAAATGGGATTAGTAACTCAAGATTCCATTTTATTTAATGACACTATAAAAAACAATATTTTATTAGGTAAACCAGATGCTACAGAACAAGAACTTATTGATGCTCTAAAAATTGCAAATGCTTGGGAATTTGTTAGCCAACTACCTAATGGTATAGAAACTAATGTTGGTGATGCTGGTAACAACTTTTCTGGCGGACAAAAACAGCGTTTAAGTATTGCAAGAGCTGTACTTAAAAACCCACCTATTATGATTCTTGACGAAGCTACTTCTGCACTAGATACAGAAAGCGAAAAACTAGTACAAGAAGCTTTAGAAAACATGATGAAAAACAGAACATCTATAGTCATAGCACATAGATTATCTACAATACAAAATGCAGATATCATTGTAGTTATGCAAAGAGGCGAAATTGTAGAACAAGGAACACATCAAGAGTTGTTAGCTAAAAATGGTATGTACAAAAGGTTAGTAGAAATGCAAAGCTTTGACTAACAAAACTCTAAATAAACAAAAAGGATAAACAAATGTTTATCCTTTTTTTATTCATTATTAAATTTGGAGACGACTAATAGCATAAGTATTATGGTAAACTAATTGCAGTTTAAATATCTAAAAAATGCTTTATCGATTAGTCCATACTAAAGACAGCTAGTTTTAAGTTAAATAAACTTAAATTCATCTAAGCAATTAAACCATGTAAATAAAATTTAGTCTAACAAATTATATGATAATAGACGAAAACCAATTAATAGCTCAATTACAATCGCAAGATCAAAAAAATCATGCGTTTAAAAAGCTTATTTCGCTTTATAAAGAGCGATTATATTGGCATATTAGACATATAGTAAAATCCCATGACGATGCAGACGATGTCTTACAAAACACGTTTATCAAAGTTTTTAAAAACATAGATAACTTTAAAGGTGAAAGTAAGCTATACTCTTGGATGTACAGAATTGCAACTAATGAAGCCTTAACTCACCTAAAAAAAAATGCAAAAAGACTTAATTTAAATAGTGAAGAAGCTAACAATTTAGCTATTAAAAATTTAGAAAGTGACGTGTATTTTGAAGGCGAAGCTATTCAACTAAAGTTACAAAAAGCGATAGCAACATTGCCAGAAAAACAACAACTGGTCTTTAACATGAAGTATTTTCAAGATTTAAAATACAGTGAAATCTCTGAAATTCTAGAAACTAGTGAAGGCGCATTAAAAGCATCCTACCATATTGCCGTAAAAAAAATTGAAACCTATTTAACTCAAGATTAAACCTTTATTAAAAAAAAGCGTCTAAATATTGAAATGAAAAAAGAAAACTTAAATAACATCAAACAATCTGGTTTTAAAACACCAAATAACTATTTTAATACTATTGAAGACCAAATTATGTCTCAAATTAGTTTAGAAAAAATAGATAAAAACTCCGGTTTTAAAGTACCCGATAATTATTTTGATACTATTGAGGATAATATTTTAAGCAAAACTAAAGAGACTAAAATATTTAAATTATTCAACAAAAAAACTATAATTACAGTAGCCAGTATTGCAGCAATGTTTGTTTTATTTTTTAATTTAAATCCTTTTAAAACACAAGTTACTTTTGACAGTTTAGACACAGAAACTGTTGAAGCTTACATTTTAAATGAAGTTGAACTTAACGATATTAGCAATCTAATTAACACCGATCAATTATCACAAACAGACTTTATTGACTATAATGACATTTCTATAGACAATTATTTAGACGACATAGATTTAGAAGATTTTTTAGACGAATAAAAACTTAACACATGAAAACACCTATAATATACCTATTCACATTTTTACTATCATGTTCTGCATTAGCACAAAGTAAATTAGAAAAAATAAAAGCACTAAAAGTAGCTCATATTACAGAGCAATTAGACTTAACAAAAAAAGAAGCCGAAGCGTTTTGGCCAATCTATAATGCTCATGAAGAAGAAAAACACAAACATTTTGAGTCTTCAATGAAAAAAAGAAAAGATTTAGATATCGAAAAACTTTCCGAGTCAGAAGCCGAAGCATTGTTAAAAGAAATGCAAGCTAATGAAGAAGCAAAAGTAAAAAGCGAAAAAGCTTTTATTGAAAAACTTTCTAAAGTAATTAGTTACAAGAAAATTGTAAAATTAATGCACGCAGAACGTACCTTTAAACGCAAAATGATTGAAGAATATAGAGGTAGACATCGAGAAGCACGAAAAGACTAAACATAAAAAAGCAGCCAAATGGCTGCTTTTTTTTATTTAAAACTTAATTTACTTATACGACCGTTTCCTGCTGCGTAAGCAGTACTATCGTTTAAAAATCTTAATGTATAAAAACCTTCATCGCTTAGATGTTTCCAGGTTTGTCCTGCATCTGCACTGTAATCTATACCTTTAAAACCTATCGCGACTAATTGTTGTGCATTGCTGTTTGGTACATATTGCACACAACTACGGTAACCTGGTCCACTTCCATCGGCAACAACCTGCCATGTTTTTCCGCCATCATTAGTCACTATTTTATTATTTTGATTAGCATCTGCATCTGTATAATCGCCACCAATTGCAAAACCATGGTTTTCATCATAAAAATCTATACTATACATTCCGGTAGTTTCTTTTCCTTGTATAATTGGCGTATCAAAAACATCCCAAGTTTTTCCTTTATCTGCCGAAAATAATATTCGGCTAGACTTTCCTCCTGTTGCTACCCAAGTCTTATCACCTACTATAGCAATATTGGTGTCACTTGCTGCAAATGCAGCTTCACCTTCATTAGCTTTTGGTAAAACATCACAAGATAGTTTGGTCCAAGTATTTCCGCCATCTCTTGTAATAATTACACTCATACAATCCTCTGTTGGATCACCAATGGCGATACCTTCTTGGTCGTTCCAAAATTCCATGGAATCGTAAAAAGCTTTTGGGTGATTTTCTTGGTAGACAATTTTAACTTTTTCAGCTTCTGCATGTAGCCTGTAAAGATATGCTGGACTACCAACAGATAAGCCAAATGCTTTATTTTTATCAACTGCTAAAGATCTAAAATTTGGTGTGATACTATCACTAGAAACATCAAAAATCTGACTCTTTTTTTCTCCTGAATAATCTATTCTATAAGCTCCTAATCGACCATCAGATGATAAATAAGCAATACCTAATTTGTTAACTACCTTTAAAGCTCTAATGTTTAGAGTTGAGTCTTTCACTAAAGTTTGAATTTCCACAGAAGTAAACTCTTTCCTATTTTTCGAACTGAAAGCACTTATAGTAACAAATAATACTGCTACTGATAAATATAAAAAGTATTTCATGATTTATAATTTTCAATAAAAATAGAAAAGCAAAACGAATTATTTAACAAAGTCATTCAAAATCCACATATAAACCTTAACTTTGTTCGCTTTTAAATTTTAAAATATGCGCTTACACAGAAACTTATGTTTTGCAACCGTAGATGGTTTACTTCAAATTTTTAACGAAGGTCAATACGCAGACAAAGTAGTACAACAACTTTTAAAAAGAGACAAACGTTGGGGAAGTCGTGATCGTGCTTTTGTAGCCGAAACCACTTACGATATCGTACGTTGGAAGCGTTTATATGCTGAAATTGCAAACGTAAAAGAACCTTTTAGCAGAGATGATATTTGGCGTATGTTTGCGGTTTGGGCAACTTTAAAAGGTATTAAATTACCCGATTGGAAGTATTTTGAAAACACACCAACACGAAAAATTAAAGGACGTTTTGACGAGCTTTCAAAAATTAGAAAAATTAAAGAATCTATTCCTGATTGGATCGACAACATTGCTGTAAAAGAACTTGGAGAAGCCAAATGGACTAAAGAAATCCAAGCACTTAACGAGCAAGCAGATGTTATTTTAAGAGTAAACACCTTAAAAACGACTAAAGAAAAGCTTCAAAATATTCTTTTTGACTTAGATATAGATACCGAAACTTTAAAAGATTATCCAGACGCATTACGTTTAAAAGAACGTGCTAATGTGTTTTCTACCGAAGCTTTTAAAGATGGATTATTTGAAGTTCAAGATGCGTCTTCACAATTAGTGGCAGACTTTTTGCAAGTAGAACCAGGTATGCGTGTAGTAGATACTTGTGCTGGTGCTGGCGGTAAAACATTACACCTAGCTTCTATTATGCAAAATAAAGGACAAATAATTGCTTTAGATATTTATGCAAATAAGTTGAAAGAATTAAAGCGTCGTGCAAAGCGTAATGGCGCGCATAATATTGAACCTAGACATATAGACTCTACCAAAGTCATTAAAAAATTACATGACCAAGCAGACCGTGTTTTAATTGATGCACCTTGTTCTGGTTTAGGCGTTTTAAGAAGAAACCCTGATGCTAAATGGAAATTAGAACCAGAATTTTTAGACCGAATTAAAAACACGCAAGCCGAAATTTTAAGTTCGTATTCTAAAATGGTAAAATCTGGTGGACAATTAGTTTATGCTACATGTTCTATTTTACCATCAGAAAATCAAGAACAGGTTAACAAATTCTTAGCTTCAGAAGAAGGAAAAGAATTTACATTTGTAAAAGATAAAAAAGTATTAGCTCATGAGTCTGGTTTTGACGGATTCTACATGGCTTTATTAAAAAGAAAATAAATTCCCCCAAAATTAACAACTAAATGAAACATTTTTACACACTTTTAGCTTTACTAGTCGCAACTGCTGGATTTGCTCAAATTCCTGCAGGATATTACAGTACAGCGACAGGTACAGGTTACACTTTAAAAACACAATTACACAACATTATTAACGGACATAGTGACCAAGGTTATAATGCTATGGACGGTTTTATTGCTAATTACGATTTAGACAATTATTACGAAGCTGGAAGCAACACTATTTTAGATCCTTATTCTGAAAACCCAACTGGAGCTGATCCATATAATTTCACACCTGTTGGTGATGAATGTGGAAATTATAATGGCGAAGGTGACTGCTATAATAAAGAACACGTCATACCTCAATCTACTTTTAATAGTAATACGCCAATGCAAAGTGATGCACACCATTTATTACCTACAGATGGTCGTGTTAATGGTTTTAGAAGTAATTACCCTTTTGGTGTTGTTGACAATAGTAGTTTAGTATCACAAAGCGGAATTAGTAACCCAACGCAAAACGGTTCTAAATTAGGAGGAAACTTAAACAGTGGTTATTCAGCTGGATATACTGGAATTGTATTTGAACCAATTGACGAGTTTAAAGGAGATATAGCAAGAATCTATTTTTACTTTGTAACAAGATATGAAGATCAAGTTTCTGCTTGGTCTGCTTATGATATGTTTGACGGAAGTTCTGATAAAGTACTTGAAGATCCTTTTTTAAATATTTTAATGACTTGGCATCAAAATGATCCTGTTTCTCAAAAAGAAATTGACAGAAACAACAATATCTATTACAACTACCAAGGTAATCGTAATCCTTTTGTAGATCATCCAGAGTATGTAGCAATGATTTGGAATCCTTCAACAGATAACACAGCACCTACTGCTCCAACAAATTTAGTGGCATCTAATGCTACTGCATCTACAATAGGCTTATCTTGGACTGCCTCTACAGACGATGTTGCTGTAGCAAGTTATGATATTTTTGTAGATGGAACTTTTTACACAAACACATCAACAGCTGTAACTAATTTTACTGTTACAGGATTAGCATCAGAAACTAACTACTGTTTTACAATTTATGCTTTAGATGCAGCAGGAAATACTTCTGCTGTAAGTAATCAAGATTGTGAAATGACAACTAATGTTCCAACAGGTATAAACGAGTTATTCTTTTCTGAATATATGGAAGGAAGCAGCACTAATAAAGCTTTAGAAATTGCTAATTATACAAACTCAACTATACAATTAGCAAATTACACTTTAAGATTAGGCTCAAACGGTAATAACTTTGGAAGTGATATTTCTTTTCCTTCAGGTGCTTCAATTGCTGCTGGTGATGTATACGTTATTGTAAACAGCGGACTATCTTTAGGTTGCGAATCTGAAGCAGATTACACCAATAATACAATCACAGGATTTAACGGTAACGATGCTATTGGCTTGTTTAAAAACGGAACTTTAATTGATATTATAGGTGAAGAAGGTAACTCTTCTACTTTTGCTCAAAACACTACTTTAGTTAGAAAGCCAACTATTACTAATCCTACTACTGCTTTTAGTTTATCAGAATGGGATAGTTATCCTGAAGACACTTGTGATAATTTAGGGCAACCTACATTATCAACTTTAAATTTTGAAAAATCAACATTCAAAATCTACCCTAATCCAATTAAAGGGAATACTTTAAACGCAGACGTAAAATCAACAACCAACTATCAAATCTATGATATTTTAGGTAAGAAAATTTTAAGCGGAACGGTAACAACAACCAACAAAAAAATTAATGTATCTAATCTTAAAAAAGGGATTTACATTCTAAAACTAGAAACTAGTAATGGTAGTGTTACAAAAAAATTAATTAGAGAATAAGCTATCAAACTTGTTAATAAAAAAAGCGACACCTAGATGTCGCTTTTTTTATGGTTAATAACCACGTGAATAACTAAAAAAAAATGACAACTTTTTAATAAAATAATCTAACTAAAAGATGTAAATTTGATGCTTTAAAAACAACACAAAACTCCTGATATAATGATTCATTTCTTCGGAAACCAAAACAGTAAAGTATTTGCTGTTCAAGCAACAAAAGAATTATCTACTGAAACAATCAATAAATTAACGTGGTTATTTGGCAACCAGCCTAAAATAGAACAAGCATCCTTAGATGCTTTTTTTGTTGGTCCACGTGCAGCAATGATTACTCCATGGAGTACCAACGCAGTAGAAATCACCCAAAATATGGGTATTGATGGCATCGTTAGAATTGAAGAATTTGAATCTTGCTCACAAGATTTTAAGGATTACGATCCTATGATTTCAGAAAAATTTAATGGTTTAAATCAAGATAGTTTTACTATAAACATTCAACCAGAAACCATTAAAAACATAGAAGATATTGCTGCTTACAACACTCAAGAAGGTTTAGCCTTAAGTGATGAAGAAGTAGACTATTTAGAAAGCGTATCTAAAAAAATAGGAAGACCGTTAACAGACTCTGAAGTATTTGGTTTTTCTCAGGTAAATAGCGAGCATTGTCGTCATAAAATCTTCAATGGTACATTTGTAATTGATGGCGAAGAAAAGCCTACATCGCTTTTCAAATTAATTAAAAAGACTTCAGAAACTAATCCAAACGATATCGTTTCTGCTTATAAAGATAACGTGGCTTTTATAAAAGGTCCAGTAGTTGAGCAGTTTGCTCCAAAACGTGCAGATGTTCCAGATTTTTATCAAACTAAAGATTTTGAATCTGTAATTTCGCTTAAAGCGGAAACCCACAACTTTCCTACAACAGTTGAGCCTTTTAATGGTGCTGCAACAGGATCTGGTGGAGAAATTAGAGACAGACTTGCTGGAGGAAAAGGTTCTTTACCTTTAGCCGGAACAGCAGTTTATATGACTTCATATTCTAGATTAGAAGACAATCGTCCGTGGGAAAAAGCGTTTCCAGAACGCAAATGGTTATACCAAACACCAATGGATATTTTAATAAAAGCTAGTAATGGTGCTTCAGATTTTGGTAACAAATTTGGGCAACCGTTAATCTGCGGATCTGTTTTAACTTTTGAACACAAAGAAGATGCTAAAGCTTTAGGTTTTGATAAAGTGATTATGCAAGCTGGCGGAATTGGTTACGGTAAAGCAGACCAAGCTTTAAAAGACACACCTAAAAATGGTGATAAAATTGTAATTCTTGGTGGAGAAAATTATCGTATCGGAATGGGTGGAGCTGCAGTTTCTTCTGCAGATACAGGTGAGTTTTCTTCAGGAATAGAGCTTAACGCTGTACAACGTTCTAACCCAGAAATGCAAAAACGTGCGGCTAACGCTGTTCGCGGTATGGTAGAAAGTGATGAAAATTTCATTGTTTCTATTCACGATCATGGTGCTGGCGGACATTTAAATTGTTTGAGCGAATTAGTTGAAGATACCGGTGGAAAAATAGACTTAGATGCTTTACCTGTTAGTGATCCAACACTTTCTGCTAAAGAAATTATTGGTAACGAGTCTCAAGAACGAATGGGATTAGTTATAGCAGAAAAGCACATCGAAACCTTAAACAAAATTGCAGAGCGCGAACGCTCGCCAATGTATACTGTTGGTGATGTAACTAACGATAACCGCTTTACTTTCCAGTCTAAAACCAATGGAGACAAACCAATGGATTTAGCTTTGGAAGATATGTTTGGAAGCTCGCCAAAAACTATAATGACAGATAAAACTGTAGCTTCTAATTACAGTGAAATCGCTTACGATAAAGACAAAATCTACCATTATTTAGATCAAGTCTTACAGTTAGAAGCTGTGGCGTGTAAAGATTGGTTAACCAATAAAGTAGACCGTTGTGTTGGTGGTAAAGTTGCTAAACAACAATGTGCAGGACCATTACAATTACCATTAAATAATGTTGGTGTAATGGCATTAGACTTTAAAGGAAAAGAAGGTATTGCAACATCAATAGGTCACTCACCTATTTCAGGATTAATAAATCCTGTTGCTGGTAGCCGCAATAGTATTACAGAAGCTTTGACTAACATTGTTTGGGCACCATTAAAAGATGGTTTACAATCGGTATCTTTATCTGCAAACTGGATGTGGCCTTGTAAAAATGAAGGTGAAGATGCAAGATTATATGAGGCTGTTCAAGCCATTTCAGAATTTGCAATTGATTTAGGCATTAATGTTCCAACAGGAAAAGACTCTTTATCAATGAAGCAGAAATATCCTGATCAAGAGGTTATTTCTCCTGGTACAGTTATTATTTCTGCAGCAGCAAACTGTAATAATATTACTAATGTTATTGAGCCTGTTTTACAAAGAAATGGCGGAGATATTTACTACATCAATTTATCTCAAGATCAATTTAAATTAGGCGGAAGTAGTTTTGCTCAAATCTTAAATAAAGTAGGAAATGATGCGCCAAACGTAAAAGATGCCGGTTACGTAAAAACGGTGTTTAACACCATACAGCAATTAATAAAAGACCAAAAAATTGTTGCTGGTCATGACGTTGCTTCTGGTGGATTAATCACCACATTATTAGAAATGTGCTTTGCAGATATCAATTTAGGAGCTGAGCTAGATCTTTCTGCTTTAAATGAAAAAGACACGTTAAAGTTATTATTTGCTGAAAATTCAGGAATTGTATTCCAAGCTTCAGATAATTCAATAGAAACTGTTTTAAGTGACGCTAATATTGAGTTTTTCAACATAGGAAAACCAACCACAAGCGATGTTTTAAGCATTATAAATAACGATGAAGTCTATACAATGACGGTTTCTAGGTTAAGAGACATGTGGTACAAAACTTCATATTTATTAGATCAAAAACAGACGTCTAACGGATTAGCAAAAACACGTTTTGAAAACTACGCAAAACAACCGCTAAACTATTATTTTCCAAAACATTTTACTGGCGAGTTAAGTTTTTACAACAAAAACCAATCTTCAGATAGACCAAAAGCTGCTATTTTAAGAGAAAAAGGAAGTAACTCTGAACGCGAAATGGCTAACGCTATGTATTTAGCTGGTTTTGACGTAAAAGATGTACATATGACCGATTTAATTTCTGGTCGCGAAACACTTGAAGACATTCAGTTTTTAGGTGCAGTTGGAGGTTTCTCTAATAGTGATGTTTTAGGCTCTGCAAAAGGTTGGGCTGGAGCAATTAAATATAACGACAAAGCTAATAAAGCTATTAAAAACTTCTTTGAAAGAGAAGATACACTTTCTGTAGGTATATGTAATGGTTGTCAATTATTTATGGAGTTAGAACTGATAAATCCAGAGCATGAAAATCACGGAAAAATGGTACATAATAACTCTCATAAACACGAAAGTTCTTTCACCTCTGTAGTTGTACAAAAAAACAATTCGGTGATGTTATCAACACTAGCAGGAAGCACTTTAGGTGTTTGGATAAGTCATGGTGAAGGTAAATTTAACCTTCCAAAAGATGAAAACAGTTATGATATTGTTGCTAAATATGCTTATAACGATTACCCATCAAATCCTAACGGGTCTGATTACAATACAGCAATGTTATGCGATAAAACAGGAAGACATTTAGTAACAATGCCACATATAGAGCGTTCTATTTTCCCTTGGAATTGGGCTAATTATCCAGAAAACAGAAAAGATGAAGTTTCCCCTTGGATAGAAGCTTTTGTAAAAGCTAGAAAATGGATAGAAAACAAAAAAAATTAAAAACCGTATAATATTTCAATCTTTTTTTATTACATTTCACTCACTTAAAAGTGTGTTAAGTATTATAAATGAAGTTTGAAAGAATTTATTGCCATAGGCCTAACAAGCTTATTGGCTCTTTTGTTGAAGTACAAATTGAAGAAAATGACTTTCCTTACGTAGTAGATTTATTACCTACAGCTCAAAGTCATATTATCTATTTCTTCTCTGATGTAAAACATGAAGTTAAAATTAATAACAAGTCCTTTTTTAACAAAGGACTTGTTATATCTGGTCAATCTTACCGATCCTATCAGTTTATACCTAAAAAACCTGTTAGAGTTTTTGTTGCTAATTTTAGCGCAACCACACTACACAAGGTATTAGGAAAACAAATGTCTTCTATAACAGATTCTCATATTCCATTATCAGAATTTTGTAATGAATTTTATCAAAAAATCATTCCTTTATTTGATCCCAAAAAAACAGCTAAAGAAATTGCTTTAGACTTTGAAAGTTTAATGTATGACTTGCCCAAAATTGATAATAAGAATGTTAATTATGTTGATATTGCAGTAGATTTGATTCATCAAAAAAAAGGTAGAATTACTGTAGATGAACTTTTAGAATTTCTTACTATATCACAAAAAAATCTAGAGATTCAATTTAAAAAGATAGTTGGCTTAACACCTTTAAAATACATTAAACTCTATAGGTTTTGGCATTTAATGAAAGCTTACGAGAGTAATAAAATTGATTTTAATCAAGCTTTAGAATTTTATAATTATTATGATTTATCTCATTTTAATCGTGACTTTAAGCTTTTTATGAAAATAAAACCTTCAGAATACGTTAAAAGAGATAATTTTTTAATAAGAAAATATTTAACAATTTAATTTTTACGATAATTTACATCCTGTTTCATTATAAATTCAATACTTTAGCTATCAAATGGTACTATTTGTTTAATTTAAATGAAAGTTAAGGGATTCATTTAAAAATAGTTAGTTATTAAATAAATATATTAAAAGTATCATTTTAAGCTATCAATCAGTTAGCAAGGAGCTGTTTAATTACAGCTCCTTTTTTGGCAAAAAAATGAAAGCTTTATTTAAATTTTAATAATTTTTGTTAACCTTAAATCATTTTTTCATAATTTGCATTCCCCTTAATTCATTTAAATATAATGATTGAAGTAACCCGACTTTTCGATTTTCCTTATTATCAACTTGAAAAACACAACCTAGAAGCTGCTTTAGTTACCAAAAAAAATGGTACATGGGAAGCAACTTCTACTAAAGAATATATTGACAAAGCCAATGCTTTAAGTAGAGCATTGTTAAAATTAGGAGTCAATAAAGATGATAAAATTGCAGTAATCTCTTCTACTAACAGAACAGAATGGAATATTGTAGATATCGGTGTTTTACAACTTGGTGCGCAAAATATTCCTATCTATCCAACAATTTCGGCTGAAGATTATGAGTATGTTTTAAACCATAGTGAATCTATTTACTGCTTTGTGTCTGACAAAGAAGTTTTAGAAAAAATAAATAAAGTAAAAGATAAAACTAAACTTAAAGAAGTTTATTCTTTTGATCATATTGAAGGCTGTAAACACTATTCAGAACTTTTTGAATTAGGAAAAGATGAAAGTAATCAAGCAGAAGTTGAAGCCAGAAAAGATGCAGTAACACCTGATGATTTAGCTACAATAATATACACTTCTGGTACAACAGGTAAACCAAAAGGTGTTATGTTAAGTCATAATAATATTACTAGTAACGTATTAGATAGCATACCACGATTACCAATTTCTACTGGTCAAACAAAAGTATTAAGCTTTTTACCAATTTGCCATGTATTTGAACGTGTATTAATTTACCTTTACCAATATGAAGGAATAAGTATTTATTATGCAGAAGCTATAGATAAAATTGCAGAAAATGCTCAAGATATTAAACCTAATTTAATGAGTGTTGTTCCTAGATTGCTAGAAAAAGTTTACGACAAAATCTATGCAAAAGGTACAGAATTAAGCGGTATAAAAAGCAGACTTTTCCATTGGGCTATAGAATTAGGAGAACAATGGGAACCTTACGGTAAAAATGGTGCTTGGTACGAGTTTAAACTAAAAATAGCTAATAAATTAATCTTTAGTAAATGGCGAGCTGCTTTAGGTGGCGAGTTAACTACTATGGTATCTGGTAGCGCAGCATTATCACCAAGATTAACACGTATATTTTGTGCTGCAGGCATGAAGGTTATGGAAGGATATGGATTAACAGAAACATCTCCTGTTATTTCTGTAGGCATGTACAGAGAAAATCATTTTAAGGTTGGTACCGTTGGTAAACCGATAAGAAATGTAGATGTAAAAATAGCAGAAGATGGCGAAATCCTAATTAAAGGACCAAACGTAATGAAAGGTTACTACAAAGATCCAGAAAAAACAGCTAGTGTTATGACTGGAGATTATTTTCATACCGGCGATAAAGGAGAAATCGATCCAGATGGTTTCTTAAAAATTACTGGTCGCAAAAAAGAAATGTTTAAAACTTCTGGAGGAAAATACGTTATACCTACTCTATTAGAAAACGACCTAAAACAGTCTAGATTTATAGAACAAGCAATGGTTGTTGGTGAAGGCGAAAAAATGCCAGCAGCTATTATTCAACCTAATTTTGAATTTTTAAGAGATTGGATTGATAGAAAACATAATCATATAGGTAAATCAGATAAAGAAATTGCAACGTCACAAGTAGTTATAGATCGTATCCAAAAAGAAATAGACAACTGCAATAAAAGTTTCGGAAAATGGGAACAAATTAAACGATTTGAACTTACACAAGATGTTTGGTCTGTAGATGGTGGACAATTAACACCAACCATGAAAATGAAACGAGACGTCATTAAAAATATCTATAAAGATCTCTACGATAAAATTTATAATTAATCATTTTTTAATACAAAATAAGAAGCCATCTAAAATTTAGATGGCTTTTTTTGTTAATATCATAATCTTTTTTTAAAATTTATTATGCACGCATAATAAATTTTACTATCTTTGAAAACCTTCAAAAGAATTTTAATGCAAAACAAAAAAGAAAGAACGATAGATTACATGCTAAGAACCACTTGGTTAGCGGTAAATAAAATGTATAACGAAGAAGCTGCAAAGTTTGACACAACTATGGCTACAGGGTTTACATTATTAAGTATCGATAAAGAAAACGGTACACCTTCTACCTCTTTAGGACCAATAATGGGCATGGAAGCAACTAGTCTTTCAAGAATATTAAAACGTATGGAAGAATTAGGTTTAATAGAACGTAAACCTAACCCAAACGACGGTCGTGGTGTTTTAATTCATCTTACTGAGTTTGGAAAAGAAAAAAGAAAAGACGCCAAAGAACGTGTTTTAGTTTTTAATGAAACTGTAAGAGCACACGTTTCAGAAGAAAAACTAAAACATTTCTATGAAGTGTCAGACACTATAAACGAGTTAATTTCTAATAAAAAAATATATACTAAAGAAACCATTTAATAAAAATGAGTAAACGTAGAATCAAAAAAGTAGCCATTATTGGATCCGGAATTATGGGAAGCGGTATTGCTTGTCATTTTGCCAATATTGGTGTAGAAGTCTTATTATTAGACATTGTACCAAGAGAATTAAACGATGCCGAAAAAGCTAAAGGATTAACTTTAGAAGACAAGGTTGTAAGGAACCGCATTGTTAACAATGCATTAGCCGCATCGTTAAAATCTAAACCATCACCAATCTATCACAAAGATTTTGCTAACAGAATTACTACTGGTAATCT
Source organism: Mesoflavibacter sp. CH_XMU1422-2 (assembly GCF_037029245.1). NCBI lineage: Bacteria > Pseudomonadati > Bacteroidota > Flavobacteriia > Flavobacteriales > Flavobacteriaceae > Mesoflavibacter > Mesoflavibacter sp. CH_XMU1422-2. The sequence goes on from NZ_JAYMEE010000070.1 coordinate 79,975, forward strand.
TGAAGATGATATTGCAAAAGTTGCAGATGTAGATTGGATTATGGAAGTAGTTGTAGAAAGACTTGACATTAAAAAGCAAGTATTTGAAAAACTAGAACTACACCGTACACCAGGTACTTTAATTACATCAAATACATCTGGTATTCCTATTAAGTTTATGAGTGAAGGACGCAGCGAAGATTTCCAAAAGCATTTCTGCGGAACGCACTTCTTTAATCCAGCACGTTACTTAAAGTTATTCGAAGTAATTCCTGGACCAAAAACATCTCAAGACGTTTTAGATTTCTTAAACGGTTATGGCGAACAATTTTTAGGAAAAACATCTGTAATCGCTAAAGATACACCAGCATTTATTGGTAACCGTATTGGTATTTTTGGTATTCAATCGTTATTTCATCAAGTAAAAGAATTAGGATTAACTGTTGAAGAAGTTGATAAATTAACGGGGCCTGTTATTGGTCGTCCAAAATCGGCAACTTTCCGTACGGTAGATGTTGTTGGATTAGACACTTTAGTACATGTTGCCAACGGAATTTACGACAACTGTCCTGATGACGAAGCACATGAGCTTTTCAAATTACCAGATTTCATCAATACCATGATGGAAAACAAATGGTTAGGAAGTAAAACTGGTCAAGGGTTTTATAAGAAAGTTAAAACAGACGATGGTAAAAGCGAAATTTTATCATTAGACTTAGATACATTAGACTATCGCTCTAAAAAAAGAGCCTCTTTCCCTACTCTAGAATTAACAAAAACTGTAGATAAAGTTATCGACCGTTTTCCAATTTTAGTAAAAGGAAAAGATAAAGCTGGCGAATTTTATCGCAAAAACTTTGCAGCAATGTTTGCTTACGTATCACATCGTATTCCTGAAATTTCAGACGAATTATATAAAATAGATGATGCTATGAAAGCTGGATTTGGTTGGGAACATGGTCCTTTCCAAATTTGGGATGCAATTGGTGTAGAAAAAGGTCTTGAAATAATGAAAGCTGAAGGAAAAACACCAGCAGCTTGGGTAAATGATATGGTTGCTTCTGGTAACACATCGTTTTACACAGTAAAAGATGGAGCTACGTATTTCTACGATATTGATAAGAAAGCACAAGAAAAAGTACCAGGACAAGATAGTTTCATCATATTAGATAACATCAGAAAATCTAACGAAGTATTTAAAAACTCTGGTGTAGTTGTTGAAGATTTAGGTGACGGAATTTTAAATGTTGAATTCCAATCTAAAATGAATACTATTGGTGGCGACGTGCTTGCTGGTTTAAATAAAGCAATAGACTTAGCTGAAAAAGACTTTGCTGGTTTAGTGGTTGGTAACCAAGGCGCAAACTTCTCTGTTGGAGCAAACATCGGAATGATTTTTATGATGGCTGCAGAACAAGAGTATGACGAGCTTAACATGGCGATCAAATACTTCCAAGACACGATGATGCGCATGCGCTACTCTTCTATTCCTACTATTTCTGCACCACATGGCATGACGCTTGGTGGCGGATGTGAGTTATCACTTCATGCAGATAAAGTTGTTGCTGCTGCAGAAACTTACATGGGATTAGTTGAATTTGGAGTTGGTGTAATTCCAGGTGGTGGCGGATCTAAAGAAATGGCTTTAAGAGCGCAAGACACTTTCAAAAAAGGTGATGTCGAGTTAAATACTCTTCAAGAGTATTTCTTAACTATTGGTATGGCAAAAGTATCAACTTCAGCTTACGAAGCATTTGATTTAGGTGTATTACAAAAAGGAAAAGATATCGTTGTTGTTAATAAAGACAGACAAATTGCTACAGCTAAAGCACACGCTAAATTAATGGCAGATCAAGGCTACACGCAACCTGTAAAACGTAAAGACATTAAGGTACTTGGTAAACAAGCATTAGGTATGTTCTTAGTAGGAACAGATGCAATGGAAGCAAGCCACTACATAAGTGAACACGATCAAAAAATAGCTAACAAATTAGCTTACGTTATGGCTGGTGGTGATTTATCAGAACCAACTAAAGTAAGTGAGCAATATTTATTAGATCTAGAACGCGAAGCATTTTTATCGCTTTGTACTGAAAGAAAAACATTAGAAAGAATTCAGCATATGTTGAAGACAGGAAAACCACTTAGAAATTAGAAAAAAGAAACAAGATGCAAGAAACAAGACATCTTGATTCTTGATTCTTGGCTCTAAAAATCAAAAGAAAAAATGAAACAAGCATATATAGTAAAAGCATACAGAACAGCAGTTGGTAAAGCACCACGAGGCGTGTTCCGTTTTAAAAGAGCAGACGAGTTAGGTGCAGAAGTGATTCAGCACATGATGAAAGAATTACCAAATCTAGACGTAAAACGTATTGACGACGTTATAGTTGGTAACGCAATGCCAGAAGGATCACAAGGTTTAAATATGGCACGTTTTATCTCATTAATTGGGTTAAATAGTGTTGATGTTCCTGGTGTAACGGTTAACCGTTTTTGTTCTTCAGGAATAGAAACTATCGGTATTGCAACTGCAAAAATCCAAGCAGGAATGGCAGATTGTATTATAGCTGGTGGATCAGAAAGTATGAGTAGCGTACCAATGACAGGTTTTAAACCAGAACTAAATTACGATACCGTAAAAGATGGTCATGAAGATTATTATTGGGGAATGGGTAATACTGCAGAAGCGGTTGCTAACCAATTTAAAGTGTCTCGTCAAGATCAAGATGAATTTGCTTACAATTCACATATGAAAGCTTTAAGAGCTTTAGCAGAAGATCGTTTTCAAGATCAAATTGTTCCTATAGATGTAGAGCAAATTTATTTAGATGAAAACGGTAAAAAAGCAACTAAAACATACACTGTAACAAAAGATGAAGGTCCTAGAAAAGGAACTAATGTAGAAGCTTTAGCAAAATTACGACCAGTATTTGCTGCAAACGGAAGTGTAACCGCTGGTAACTCGTCTCAAATGAGTGATGGTGCTGCATTTGTTATGGTTATGAGTGAAGATATGGTTAAAGAATTAAATCTAGAGCCTGTTGCAAGATTAGTAAATTACGCTGCTGCTGGTGTTGAACCAAGAATTATGGGAATTGGACCAGTTAAAGCTATTCCAAAAGCATTAGAACAAGCAGGATTAAAACAATCCGATTTAGAGTTAATAGAACTTAACGAAGCTTTTGCATCTCAATCATTAGCTGTAATTAGAGAGTTAGATTTAAATCCAGACATTATTAATGTTAATGGCGGTGCAATAGCATTAGGGCATCCATTAGGATGTACAGGTGCAAAACTTTCAGTACAGTTATTTGACGAAATGCGTAAACGTGACATGAAAGGTAAATATGGTGCTGTAACCATGTGCGTTGGTACAGGTCAAGGTGCTTGTGGAATTTTTGAATTTTTAAACTAGAGACAAGATTTTAAGAATCAAGAAACAAGAGGTGAAGATGCATAATTTTAAAAAATTAAAAATTTGGAATGAAAGCATGAGAATAGTTTCTGAATCTTATAAAATTACTAGAACGTTCCCAAAATTTGAAACTTATGGATTAATGAGTCAAATGAATCGAAGTGCAGTTTCTATTCCTTCAAATATTTCAGAAGGTTCAAGCAAAAGCTCTGATAAGCATTTCAATATTTATTTAGAAAACAGCTTAGGTTCTGCTTTCGAATGGGAAACACAATTAAATGTAGCTTTCAATGAAAACTATATTACAGAAGAAAAATTTTTAGAATTAGAACAACAAATAAAACAAATACAAAAAATGATTTCGGGATTTCAATCTAGACTTGATTTATAAGTCTTGGATCTTGAATCTTGAATCTCTTAATCTTATAAAAATATGGCAGAAACAGAAAAAGACATCCTACGTGGCGGTCAATTCTTAGTAAAAGAAACAAATTGTGAAGATATTTTCACACCTGAAGATTTTTCAGAAGAACAACAAATGATGAAAGACTCGGTTATCGAATTTAATGACCGTGAAATTATACCTAACAAACCTCGTTTTGAAGCTAAAGATTATGCTTTAACAGAAGAAGTAATGCGTAAAGCTGGAGATATGGGCTTTTTAAGCGTTGCTGTTCCTGAAGCTTATGGCGGAATGGGAATGGGCTTCGTATCTACAGTGTTAACTTGTGACTATATTTCTTCTGGTACTGGATCTTTTAGTACTGCTTTTGGTGCACATACAGGTATTGGTACTATGCCAATTACACTTTATGGTACAGAAGAACAAAAACAAAAGTATGTACCAAAATTAGCTTCTGGTGAATGGTTTGGTGCGTATTGTTTAACAGAACCTGGTGCTGGATCTGATGCAAATTCTGGTAAAACTACTGCAGAGCTTTCTGCAGATGGTAAAACATACAAAATCAACGGTCAGAAAATGTGGATTTCTAACGCTGGTTTCTGTAACTTAATGATTGTTTTTGCTAGAATTGAAGACGATAAGAATATCACAGGTTTTATTGTAGAATATGATAAAAACAATCCTAACGGAATCACTTTAGGTGAAGAAGAACATAAATTAGGAATCCGCGCAAGTTCTACACGTCAAGTATTCTTTAATGATACTGAAGTTCCTGCAGAAAATATGCTAGCAGGTCGTGGTGAAGGTTTTAAAATAGCAATGAATGCCTTAAACGTTGGTCGTATCAAATTAGCTGCTGCTTGTTTAGATTCGCAAAGACGTATCACAACTACAGCTGTTCAATATGCTAACGAGCGTAAACAATTTAAAACACCAATTGCAGACTTTGGTGCTATAAAAATTAAGTTAGCCGAAATGGCAACTAACACTTATGTTGGTGAATCTGCAACTTACAGAGCTTCAAAAAATATCGAAGACCGTATCGCTTTACGTGTTGAAGCAGGAAACACACATCAAGAAGCAGAACTTAAAGGTGTAGAAGAATACGCTATCGAGTGTTCTATCTTAAAAGTAGCAGTATCAGAAGACGTACAAAATTGTGCAGATGAAGGTATCCAAATTTTTGGAGGTATGGGATTCTCTGAAGAAACTCCAATGGAAGCTGCTTGGAGAGATGCTCGTATTGCTCGTATCTACGAAGGAACAAACGAAATTAACCGTATGCTTTCTGTAGGTATGTTAGTTAAAAAAGCAATGAAAGGTCACGTAGACTTATTAGGTCCTGCAATGAAAGTTCAAGAAGAATTAATGGGTATTCCTTCTTTTGATACACCAGATTATTCTGAGCTTTTTTCTGAAGAAAAAGAAATGATTGCAAAACTTAAGAAAACCTTCTTAATGGTTGCTGGTGCTGCAGTACAAAAATTTGGACCAGATTTAGAGCAACATCAACAATTACTAGTTGCTGCTGCAGATATTTTAATTGAAATCTACATGGCAGAATCTGCTATTTTACGTACAGAGAAAAACGCAAAACGATTTGGAGAAGAGTCTCAATCTGCTCAAATCGCAATGTCTAAATTATACTTATATCACGCTGTAGAAACTATAGAGAAAAAAGGAAAAGAAAGTATTATTTCTTTTGCTGAAGGTGATGAGCAACGTATGATGTTAATGGGACTTAAGCGCTTTACTAAGTACCAAAACTACCCAGACATTGTAGACTTACGCAATGAAATTGCAGAAAAAATAAAAGAAGAAAACAAATATTGTTTCTAAGAATTTAAGTGAGTTTTAGTTTTAATTTCGAAAAGGCTGATTCAAGTATTTGAATCAGCTTTTTTATTTTAGTACTTTAGAGAAAAATTAGAAAAATGAAAAAACTAATCATTCTCCCTTTATTATTATTTGCTTACATTTCGCTAGGTCAAACTAACCAAAAGATTTATGATATTATCGATTCTGTTTCAGCAAAACGAATAGAGAAAGATATACAAACATTAGTAAATTTTGGAACAAGAAACACCTTTAGTGATACCATTTCTAACACAAGAGGAATTGGTGCTGCAAGACGTTGGATAAAGTCTGAATTTGAATCAATTTCTAAAAACTGTAACAACTGTCTTGATGTATTTTATCAAAAAGACTTTGTGACTAAAGAAGGGAATCGACGTGTACCACATGATGCTTGGGTTGTAAATGTTGTAGCTATCCAAAAAGGAACAAAATATCCTAATAGATATATTATAATGAGTGGAGACATAGACTCTAGAGCTAGTGATACTATGGACTTTACCACAGATGCGCCTGGAGCAAATGATAATGCATCTGGTATGGCAGGAACCATTGAAGCTGCAAGAGTCCTATCTAATTATCAATTTGAAAGCAGTATTGTTTATGTAGGTCTTTCTGGTGAAGAACAAGGTCTTTTTGGAGGTAGTGGTTTAGCTAAATATGCTAAAGAAAACAATTGGGATATTATTGGTATTCTTAACAATGACATGATAGGAAATATCAAAGGAGTTGATGGAGTAATAGACAATCGTACTTTTAGAATTTTTTCTGAACCTGTTCCTGCAAACGAAACAGAAAGAGAAAGACAACTTAGACGCTTTTATGGTGGTGAAGTTGACGGAATATCAAGACAATTGGCTAGATATGTACACAAAACGGTGAAGACATATATGCCAGAAATGAATCCTATGATGGTTTACAGATTAGACCGTTTTGGTCGTGGTGGTCATCACAGACCTTTTAATGATTTAGGTTTTGCAGGAATTAGAATTATGGAAGCACATGAAAATTATAATCAACAACATCAAGATATTCGTGAGGAAAACGGAATTAAATATGGAGATGTTATTGAACACGTTAATTTTGAATATGCTAAAAAACTAACTGCTGTTAACGCTATAAACATGGCTAGTTTAGCTTCTGCGCCGCCAGCTCCAAAAAACGTTGCTATTGGTGGTATTGTAGAACCTTCGGCTAAATTTAAATGGGATAAAGTTGAAGGTGCTGTTGGCTATAAAATATATTGGAGAGACACAACTTCTCCTACTTGGGATTACAGTAGATATGTAGGTGATGTATCAGAATTTACTTTAGAAGGCATTGTTATAGACAACTTCTTTTTTGGGATTGCTACTGTAGGAAAAGATGGTTTTGAAAGTCCCGTTGTTTTTCCTAATAAGGTATTTAGATAATAAAAAAGGACTTCAAATTTGAAGTCCTTTTTTTGTTTATTTAATTAGCTATACTACTTTTTACTTTTTCATCTGTTGTCACATTAGACAAGTTAATCGCTGTTTCAATTAAAGCTAAATGAGAATAGGCTTGTGGGAAATTACCTAACAATCGTTTTGTTTTAAAGTCTATATCCTCACTAAACAATCCTAAATGATTACTGTAAGATAATAGTTTATCAAACATAGCTTTAGCTTTTTCCTCCTCGCCTATTTTATACAAACTGTTTATAAACCAAAACGTACAAATTGTAAATGATGATGATGGTAAACCAAAATCGTCTTTATTTTTATATCTATAAAGTAATCCGTCGTTACTTAACTCTCTTTCTATTGCGTTAACCGTGCTAACATATCTTGGGTCTTTAGCATCAATAAATCCATAAGGTTCCATTAATAAGACAGAAGCATCTAAATCTTCAATACCATAAGCTTGCGTAAATGCTTTAGCAGAATCACTCCAAGCATTGCTCATAATATCGTTTTTAATTTCTTCTTTAATAATTTTCCATTTATTTGCTTTATGGTATTTATTTAATATTTCAGCAACTTTAATAGCACGATCTATAGCAACCCAACATAACACTTTAGAAAACGTAAAATGCCTATCCTCGCCTCTAAATTCCCAAATTCCTTTATCTGGTTCTTTCCAGTGTTTGTTTACTACCCAAACAATTCCTTTAGTAATGGTCCAAAGTTCTTCGGTATTTTCTATGTCTAAAGAAAAAGACACAAATTGCTGATGGATTACATCCATTAAAATACCATAAATATCATTTTGTTTTTGCTTATAAGCAGCATTACCAACACGCACAGGTTTAGAATCTTTATAACCGCTTAAATGATCTAAACTATACTCGGTTAACTTTTTCTCCTTATTGATTCCATACATGATTTGCAGTTTTTCATCTTTATCAGGAATCAAATCGATAATAAAATTTAAGTAGCGTTTAGCCATATTTTTATGACCTAATTGTGATACTACTTTTATCACCATAGAAGCATCTCTAATCCAGCAAAAACGGTAATCCCAGTTTCTTACCTCGCCTATTGTTTCTGGTAAAGAAGTAGTTGCTGCTGCTAGTACAGCACCAGATTTATCGTAGGATAGTAATTTTAACGTTAATGCACTACGCAAAATTTGTGCATTATACATATTGTATTTTGGTGTTTTATCTATCCAATTTAACCAATATACTTTGGTACGTTGGTGATCTAAGTAAATACTTTCTACTGTTGGGTTAAAAATCTTTTCGTTGTAACCTATTAAAAAGTAACCGTCTTCTTTAAGTGTAATTTCTTTTTTATCTACAATTGCATTTTTATCAAATGACGTGTATAAAAAAAGCGTATCAAACTTTTCACCATGAGTTAGGCTAGCTATAAAATCATCTTTTACGTAAATTTCTGTTTTACCTTTAGCATACTCTAATTTTGGGTTATAATCCACTGTAAATGTAGGTTTACCTGAAATATGTTTAAAATATCTTACTAATTCTGGTGGATAATAATATGTTCCATCTTGCTTATGAAATCTTGGCATAAAATCATGCACTTCAAAAACATCAATACCATTACTAAATCTAGTAACCAAGATATTTGTTTTATCAATGTAAAATTGGTTAGTTGTATAACTATCATCTAAATTAATAGAAAAATGACCTCCAATTTTTTCATCTAAAAGTTTAGCAAAAACAGATGACGAATCAAATTCTGGCAAGCAACACCAATCTACAGATCCTGTTTTTGATATTAATGCTGCACTTCTACAATTTCCTACAATTCCGTAATCTAAATTATTTCCCAAATCTTTTGTTTTATAATGTTTTCAATCAATTTTTCATTAAATTAACGAAAATCTTAACTTTAAACCAAAGCAAACCCTTATGAATAAAACAATTATTGTTTCTAATCGTCTTCCTTTACAAGTCAACATTGAAAATAATGCTTTAAACATAAAACCTAGTGTTGGTGGTTTAGCTACCGGTTTAAAATCGGTTCATGAAGAAGGAAATGGTATTTGGATTGGTTGGTCAGGATTGACCGAAGAAGAGTTAAATAAAGACTTGTCAAATCAAGTTAAAAAAGAAGTTACTAAAGCAAAATGCGCTACTGTACCGTTAACACAAGATGATGTAGACAATTTTTACTTCGGATTTAGCAATAAAACCCTTTGGCCTTTATTTCATTATTTTATGGAATATACCGAGTTTGACAACGACCAATGGGAAGCTTATAAAACCGTTAATCAAAAATTTGCAGATGTTGTTTTAGACAATATCGAAGATGGTGACACAGTTTGGGTACATGATTATCAATTACTGTTACTGCCAAAGCTTATTAAAGACAAAAAACCAAATACAACCATAGGTTTCTTTTTACACATTCCTTATCCGTCTTATGAAATTTTTAGAACGTTTCCTTGGCGTGAAGAATTGCTGCACGGTATGCTTGGTGCCGATCTTTTAGGATTTCATACCTATGATTACGAGCGTCACTTTTTAAGTTCTGTAAAACGAATTTTAAGATTAGATGTTCAGTTTAACGAAATTTCATATTTAGATCGTGTTGTTAAGGTAGATTCATTCCCAATGGGAATAGATTATAATAAATTTCATAACGCAGCGCTTTCTCATTTAAATCAATCAAATACTGAAAAATCCGAGCTTCAAAAACGATTAGACGATCATATTCAGGCTGGTCCAGACACCAAATTAATCTTGTCTATAGACCGTATGGATTACACCAAAGGTATTCCAAATCGTATTCGCGCTTTTGAATATTTCCTTAATAAATATCCGCAGTTTAAAGAAAAAGTAAGGTTGGTGATGTTGGCGGTTCCGTCGCGTTCTGATGTGCCTCAATATCAAAAATTGAAACGAGAAACAGACGAACTTGTTGGTCGTGTTAACGGAGAATTTTCTACCGTTAGTTGGACGCCAATCTGGTATTTTTATAGATCTATGCCTTTTGATAATTTAATAGACTTGTATACCTCATCACAAATTGCATTAATTACGCCAGTAAGAGATGGAATGAATCTTGTTGCTAAAGAATACGTTGCAACACGCGTTAACCAAGATGGTGTTTTGATTTTAAGTGAAATGGCTGGCGCATCTAAAGAAATGAACGAAGCATTACTTATTAATCCTAATAACTTCGAACAACTAGCTGATACTTTAAAACATGCTATTGAAATGCCTGCTGAAGAGCAATCTAAAAGAATAAAAATTCTTCAAAAACGTCTACAACGTTACAGCGTAGAAAAATGGGCAGATGAGTTTATGAAATCCTTAAACGACACCAAAAAAATAGGCAAGACAATTGTTGCTAAAAAAATGGATAAAGACCATCAAGCAACTATGATTTCAGATTTTAAAAAGGCTAAAAGAAAGCTATTATTCTTAGATTATGATGGCACTTTGGTTGGGTTTAAAGACAATCCTCAAGATGCTAAACCAGACGATAAATTAATACAACTTTTAGACCAATTAAATCAAACAGAACATACAGATGTGGTTATTGTTAGTGGTCGCGATCGCGAAACTTTTGAAGACTGGTTTGCAGACAAATCTTATAACCTAATCACAGACCACGGAGTATGGTTAAAGGCTAAAAACGACGATTGGCAAATGTTAGAAATCTTAAAAACTAACTGGATGGATAACATACAACCGATACTTCAAACCTTTGTAGATCGTACTCCAGGAACATTTATCGAACAAAAAAAATACTCGTTAGCTTGGCATTACCGCAAAGCCGATCCAGAATTAGCTCAAATAAGAACTATAGAATTAAATACAGTTTTAACACATTTAATATCTAACAACGATCTATCTGTTTTAAAAGGAAATAAAGTCATCGAAATTAAAAGTAGTAGCGTTAATAAAGGTCGTGCAACTTCACGCTGGTTAACAAAAGCTAATTACGATTTTGTGTTTGCTATTGGTGATGATTGGACAGACGAATTTATGTTTGAAGATTTACCAGAAAACACCTATTCTGTAAAAGTTGGCTTTAAAAAAACAAAAGCAAAATATTACGTAAAAGATACAGACAAAGTCAGAGATTTATTAGCTAATTTTACGCAACAATAATTTATTAAATGAAATCAATTTTCACCTTTGCTATTTGCTGTTTGGCATTTACAATATCTCACGCACAATTACTTCATAAAAAGAAAAATTTTACACGACAAGATACGCTGCGCGGAAGCATTACACCAGAGCGAGAATGGTGGGATTTATCATATTACCATTTGGATATAAAAGTAGAACCAGAAACCAAAACAATTTCGGGTAAAAACACCATTCAATACAAAGTATTAGAACCATATCAAGTCATGCAAATAGATTTGCAACCGCCTTTAGAGTTGACTAAAGTTACTCAAAATGGAGAACAACTTGATATTAAACATGATGGAAATGCTCATTTTGTCACACTTAAAAACACTCAAAAAATAGGAGAAGTAAATAGCGTTGTAGCCTATTATGAAGGTCAACCACGTGAAGCTATTCGTGCTCCTTGGGATGGCGGTATTTCTTGGAAAAAAGATAAAAATGGTAATCATTTTATAGCGTCTTCTTGTCAAGGACTTGGCGCAAGTGTTTGGTGGCCAAATAAAGATCACATGTATGACGAGGTAGACAGTATGCTTATTAGTGTAAATGTGCCTGAAAAATTAATGAATGTTTCCAACGGAAGACTTAGAAAAATTGAACAAAAAGATGATCAAACAAAAACGTATCACTGGTTTGTAAATAACCCAATTAATAATTACGGAGTAAATATTAACATAGGTGATTACGCTAATTTTTCAGAAGTTTATGAAGGTGAAAAAGGCGATTTAGACATGAATTATTACGTCCTAAATTACAATCTAGACAAAGCCAAAACACACTTTACAGATGCTCCAAAAATGATGAAAGCTTTTGAGCATTGGTTTGGTCCGTATCCATTTTACGAAGATAGTTTTAAGCTAGTTGAAGTACCATATTTAGGCATGGAGCATCAAAGCTCTGTTACCTACGGAAATCAATATTTAAAAGGATATTTAGGTAACGATTTGTCTGGTACAGGTTGGGGATTAAAATTTGATTTTATCATTATTCATGAAGCCGGACATGAATGGTTTGCAAATAATATAACGAACGTAGACATTGCAGATATGTGGATTCATGAAAGCTTTACTGCGTATTCTGAAAGTTTATTTTTAGATTATTACTATGGTAAACAAGCAGCATCAGAATATGTGATTGGAACAAGAAGAAGTATACAAAATGACAGACCATTAATTGGACAATACGATGTAAATAATGAAGGTTCTGGAGACATGTATTACAAAGGTGCTAACATGCTTCATACGTTAAGAACTATGGTAAATGACGACGAAAAATGGCGTCAGATTTTAAGAACTTTAAATAAAAAATTCTATCACCAAACTGTAACAACACAACAAATTGAGAATTTTTTAGCTGAAGAAACTGGTTTAGACCTAACAGGTTTCTTTAATCAATATTTACGCACGACTAAAATTCCTGTGTTTGAGTATAAAATTGAAAATAAAACTCTGAAATTCAGATTTTCAAACACTGTAGAACATTTTAAAATAACTTTACTAATTAATATTGATGAAAAAGAACATTGGATCAATCCAACTAATGAATGGAAATCTATTAAAATCCCTTCAGCAAATTCTTCAATTAGAGTTAATAACAATTTTTATATAAAATCATCACAAATAAAGTCTTAGATAAAAAAAGCATCGTAATAACGATGCTTTTTTTTTATTTACAAACCTTTAATAAAGCTTCCGTAAGGATCTTTAAATTGAATTCCTTTTGTAAATCTGTATTTACTCAATTGCTTATATTCTACTAAAGCCCAAAGCACAAACTCTTTCATAAAGTAGCTATCTTCTTTGCTTAAATTAGATTGGTGTTTTGCAATTAAATCATCTAAAGGAGAAACAGCTTCTAGTAACGATTTATATTCTTTATCTCTTAAATCATCAAGTAATTCGAAACCATCAGATTGGTTAAAAAACCAAGATACAATATCATCATATGGACCAACATCATCTTGTTTTTTAAGTTTTTCAATTTCAGGAAAGTATTGAATAAATAATGTTTTTACAGCTTCTCCAATTAAATTATAAGCCACATTAGCTGCACCTTCTTGTTCGCCTTCATAAACCAATTCTACTTTACCAGTTATTGCAGGAATAATCCCTAAAAAATCAGATAACCGTACAGCAGTTTTTTCATCATTATTTTTTAATGCTCTTAGTTCGGCAGCACTTAATAAGTTTTCATAAGCTGTAATACTTAAACGTGCGCTCACACCACTTTTTTCGTCTATAAAATCGCTATGTCGTGCTTCAAAAACTACTTGTTCTAAAACATCTTTTGCTAATTCTGGTACGTAAATAGCCTCTTGTTGTCTTGTGTCTGATTTTGCTTCTTGCTGTGTAATGGTTTTTGCGGTTTCTAAATCATTAGGATAGTGCGTTAATATTTGCGAGCCAATTCTATCCTTTAAAGGTGTTACAATACTTCCTCTGTTGGTATAATCTTCTGGATTTGCGGTAAACACAAATTGCATATCTAATGGCAATCTTAGTTTAAAACCACGTATTTGAATATCGCCTTCTTGCAAAATATTAAATAATGCCACTTGTATTCTGGCTTGTAAATCTGGCAACTCGTTAATCACAAAAATACAACGATTAGCACGTGGAATCATTCCGTAGTGAATAACACGATCATCTGCATAACTTAATTTTAAATTGGCTGCTTTTATGGGGTCAACATCACCAATAATATCTGCTACAGTAACATCTGGTGTTGCTAATTTTTCGGCAAAACGCTCGCTTCTATGTAACCAACTAATTGGCGTATCTTCTCCTTTGTCTTCAACTAATTGAATAGCGTATCTTGAAATGGGTTGTAACGGATCGTCATTAATCTCGCTACCTTCAACTACAGGAATATATTCATCTAATAAAGTCAGCATTAATCGTGCAAGTCGTGTTTTTGCTTGACCGCGTAATCCCAACAAATTAATGTTATGTCTTGATAAAATGGCACGTTGTAATTCTGGAATTACTGTGTTTTCGTAACCGTGTACACCGTTAAAAATGGTTTCCTTATTTTTTATTTTTTCTATTAGATTATCTCTTAATTCATCTTTTATAGATTTTGATTGATAACCAGATTTTTTTAATTCTCCTAAAGTTGTTATGTTTTCTATTTTCATTTTAGCTTTTATCTTCTAATTCTTTTTTTTCTGTTGGTTTCGTAATCTTCAAAAATCATTTCGCCCAAACCTTTTAAGCCAGTATAAAATGCTTTTCCTTGATTGGCTTGCGTAAACTCTCTTACAAATTGCATTAAATAACGGTCTTGAGCAATCATAAATGTTGTGATTGGGATATGTAATTTTCTGGCTTGTTGCGCCATAGCATAACACTTATTGGTAATGTATGGGTTTAGTCCGTTACTATCTTTATAATAAGTACCATCAGGTAAGCGCAAGCAACTTGGTTTACCATCTGTAATCATAAAAATTTGCTTGTTTGTGTTTCGTTTTCGTCTTAATAAATCCATTGCTAATTGCAAACCAGCAACTGTATTTGTATGATACGGACCAACGTTTAAATACGGTAAATCTTTGATTTTTATTGGCCAAGCATCGTTACCAAAAACCAAAATATCTAAAGTGTCTTTTGGGTATCTGGTCGTTATTAATTCGGCTAACGCCATAGCTACTTTTTTAGCTGGCGTGATTCGGTCTTCACCATACAAAATCATACTGTGACTAATGTCTATCATTAATACGGTACTCATTTGTGATTTATGATTGGTTTCTTCTACAACCAAATCGTTTTCAGTAAGATTAAAATTACCAATACCGTTATTGATTTGTGCATTTTTTAAGCTTTCGGTCATTGAAACTTTATCTAAGTTATCACCAAATTGGTATGCTCTAAAATCGCCAGTATGCTCGTCTCCTACTCCAATACTTTTGCTTTTATGGTTACCGCTACCACTCTTTTTAATATTCCCAAAAATTTGCTCTAAAGCAGATTGTCGTATAGCTCTTTCTATTTTTGCTGTAATCGCATTACCTTTTTTTCCGTCAGGTTTAATTTCTTCTCTTATGTAACCTTTCTTTTTAAGGTCTTCAATAAAGTCGTCTATTGTATACTCTGCAGTAGTTAAGTTATACTCGTCATCAAGTTGCTTTAGCCAATCTATAGCTTCATCAAAATCGCCAGAAGTATGTGTAATTAACTCTTTAAAAATTTCAAAAAGTTTTTCAAAAGGTGTTTGCGAAGGTGCTTCGTAGGGTTTAAAAACAAAGCCTTTTCTATGTGTTTTTTCATTTTTCATTGCACTATAAAAATACAATATTTTAAAATGAATTTAAATGCCTTAACAGCTTTTTAATATTTTGTTGTTTAACTTTATGCCTAACTAATTTTATTAAAATGAAAAAACTTTCCCTTTTACTACTCTTAATGATTTCTTTTTCAGGTTTTTCTCAAGAAATAAACTTGGATTTACTTAAAAATATGAAACCTAGAAATATTGGTCCTGGCGGAATGTCTGGTCGTGTAACTGCTATAGATGTTGTACATAAAAATCCAGACATAATGTATGTTGGTACAGCTTCTGGTGGACTATGGAAATCTACTTCTGGCGGCATAAATTGGGAACCTATTTTTGAAAAAGAAGCAACTGCATCTATTGGTGCTGTAGCTATCCAACAATCAAATCCTAGCGTGATTTGGGTAGGAACTGGTGAAGGAAATCCTAGAAACAGTTTAAATGGCGGTTATGGTATTTATAAATCTTTAGATGCCGGAAAAACATGGCAACTTATGGGATTGGAAAAAACAAGACATATCCATCGTGTCATTGTAGATCCTACTAATCCTAACACTGTTTATGTTGGCGCAATTGGAAGTCCTTGGGGAGAGCATCCAGAGCGTGGTGTTTTTAAAACTACTGATGGCGGAAAAACATGGAACAAAATTTTATTCGCAAATAACAAAACTGGTGCTGCAGATTTAGTCATGGATCCATCAAATCCTAATAAATTAATTGCTGCACTTTGGGAACATAAACGCGATCCTTGGTTTTTTAAATCTGGAGGCGAAGGTTCTGGCTTACATATTACCCATGATGGTGGTGAAACTTGGAAAAAAATAACCGATGAAGACGGTTTCCCTAAAGGCGAATTAGGTCGTATTGGTGTTGCTATTGCTAAAAATAAACCTAACGTTATTTATGCTTTAGTCGAAGCTAAAAAAAATGCACTTTATAAAAGTGAAGATGGTGGTTTTAAGTGGGAAAAAATAAACGACAAATCTGATATTGGTAACAGACCTTTTTACTATTCTGAAATATATGTAGATCCAGAAAACGAAAACCGTGTTTACTCTGTTTTTACCTATGTAAATGTAAGTGAAGATGGTGGTAAAAACTTTGATCAATTAATGCCAGCATATGGTTCTAGTAACGGTGTACATCCAGATCATCATGCATGGTGGATACATCCAGATAATGGTAATTTTATGATAGATGGTAATGATGGTGGACTTAACATTACCAAAGATGGCGGAAAAAATTGGCGCTTTATTGGCAACTTACCTGTGGCGCAATTTTATCATATTAATGTAGATAACGAGTTTCCTTACAACGTATATGGCGGAATGCAAGATAATGGATCATGGCGCGGACCAGCTTATGTCTGGAAAGCACAAGGTATTCGTAACAGTTATTGGCAAGAAATAAGTTTTGGAGATGGTTTTGATGTTATCCCTGATAGAGATAACTCACAATATGGATGGACCATGAGTCAACAAGGATATGTAAGTCGTTACGACTGGAAAACAGGTAATAATTATACCGTACAACCAACACATCCAGATAAAGATGTAAGATTAAGATTTAATTGGAATGCTGCCATAAATATCGATCCTTTTGATAATAGCACGATTTATTTTGGAAGTCAGTTTGTACATAAGTCTACAGACAAAGGTTTAACTTGGGAAGTAATTTCGCCAGACCTAACCACTAATGATCCTGAAAAATTAAAACAACACGAAAGTGGTGGGTTAACTATGGATGCAACAGGTGCAGAAAACCATTGTACAATATTAGTTATAGAACCATCTCCAGTAGAAAAAGATGTGTTTTGGGTTGGTACTGACGATGGTAAAGTGCATATCACACAAAATGGTGGAGCTACTTACGACGACGTATCTAATAACTTACCTGATTTACCAAAAGGAAGTTGGATTGCTCAAATAAAAGCTAGTAATAAAAATAAAGGTGAAGCATTGCTAATAGCAAACGACTACAGACGTTTTAACTATTCACCTTATGTTTACAGAACAAAAAACTACGGAAAAACTTGGCAACGTATTGTAGACCAAAACGATGTAAAAAGTTATGCGCTAGCTATAATCGAAGATTTAGAAGAACCAAACCTTATGTTTTTAGGTACAGATGATGGTTTATACATCTCGATAGACGCAGGAAACCAATGGACCAAATGGACTAACAACTTCCCTACTACGTCTGTTAAAGACTTAGTAATCCATCCACGTGAGCATGATTTAGTCATTGGTACTTTTGGTCGAGCTGCTTGGGTATTGGATGATATTAGACCGTTAAGAGCAATTGCAAAAAATAAAAACACGCTTACAGAAACCATAACTTTATTTAATCCTCCAACCGCTTATCAAGCGGCATACCAACAACCTACGGGAAGTCGTTTTGGTGCAAACGCGATGTTTAATGGCGAAAATCGTGATAGCGGAGGACGTTTTAGCTACTTTATTAATCCAAAAGACGTTAAAAAAGAAGACACTAAAGACGAAGAAAACAATGATGAAGCTGAAGAAGATAGTCTAGAAACTGAAAATAAAACAGAGATCAAATGGGATTCAATTTCACTTAAAATCTATGATAATAACAAGCTAATTAGGACTTTAAAACAAAAAGCGCCTAAAGACAAAGGATTACACAAATGGACGTGGTATATGGATGAAAAAGGTGTAGACAGACCTTCACGTTCAACAAGAAAAAGAAAGAGAGAACCTAGCGGAGTTGATGTAAAACCAGGAACTTACAAAGCTGTATTAGAATATGGTGATCAAATTTCAGAAACAATTATCACCGTAAAATCGGACCCTAGATTAGACGTTTCTAAAGAAACTATAAATGAAGTTTACAATACTTTAAAGCAATTAGAACAAATGCAACAAGTTGCTGCAAACGCTACAAAACAACTTGCAGAAAGCAAAGCATTAGCAGAAAAGTATAAAAAAGAACTTACCGATTTAGATAAAGATAAATACAATGAAGACATCAAAACATCTAAAGACATTATAAAGAAGATAGATGAAGTTTTAGATATTTATCTTGGTAAGCAAGATAAAAGACAAGGTATTACTATGACACTAGATGTTAGTGTAACAGACAGGTTAAGTAAAGCTAGATGGTATGTTGGATCAAGAAAAACTGGAATTACAGAAACAGAAAAAAATTTAATCAATCATGCTAAAAAAGATCTAGAAGCCGCTTTAAAAACAACTAACTTGTTTTTTGAAGATACTTTTAAGCCTTATTATCAAAAAATGCAAACTATTAACATGACAAAAACATTAGATAACATTAAAAACTTCAAACTAGATTAAACTATTTTAAAGAATTATTAACTATAGATATTTGCAAAAAGACTTATTAGTAGTTAAATTTCTTTGTCTAACCATAAAATTTAATATAATATGAAAAAGATAAGCCTTATTACGCTAATATTAACCTTAGCAGTTTTTGTTGGATGTAAAGAAGATAAAAAGAAAATAGACACAGAAAAAACAATTGCTGAAACGTCTAAAAAAGTAAAACTAAATTTAGAACCTAAAAGCGGTAGTAATGTTTCTGGATCTGCTATTTTTACAGAAACTAATGGTGTTGTAGAGTTTACAGCCATGCTAAGCGGTTTAGAACCTGGTACGCATGCCATTCACATACACGAAAAAGCAGATTGCTCTTCTGACGACGGAAAAAGTACTGGTGGACATTGGAATCCTACAGGAACTTCTCACGGAAAATGGGGTAGCCCAGACGGTTTTCATAAAGGAGACATTGGTAATTTAACTGCTGACGAAAACGGAAAAGCAACTGTTACGTTAAAAACAGATTTATGGTGTGTAGGATGCCAAGATGACACCAAAAATGTAGTAGGAAAAGCTATTATCGTTCATTCTGGAGAAGATGATTTTACAACACAACCAACAGGAGCAGCTGGAGGAAGAATTAGTTGCGGAGGAATAATTAGATAACCAAAATAAATATAAAAACAAATGAGAAAAATTTCAATTTTACTATTAGCTATTACATTAAGTGTTTTTGTTAGTTGTAAAGAAGAAAAAAAAGAAACCACAACAACCGAAGACGTTAAAACAACTAAACAGTTTGTTGTAAAACCAGAAGCTACTTCTGTTAAATGGACTGCTTATAAAACAACAGACAAAGTTGGAGTTAATGGAGAGTTTACTACAGTAAAATTTGATAACAAATCTGGTGCAACTCCAGAAGAAGCATTAAATAACTTAAGCTTCTCTATTCCTGTAAGTAGCCTTTTTACTAATGATGCTACAAATACAAGAGATGCTAAAATTAAAAACTCATTTTTTGGATCAATGATAGATACAGATTTAATATCTGGAACATTAAAGTATAAAGATTCTAAATATGTAGCAAGCTTAACAATGAATGGTGTAACTCATGATTTACCTTTAGAAGTTGGTATAGAAGATGAAAGACGAGTAACGTTAAAAGGAACTATGGACTTAAATAACTGGAATGCAATAGAAGCCTTAAACGCACTTAATAAAGTTTGTTTTGACCTACATAAAGGTGCTGATGGAGTAAGTAAAACATGGGAAGATGTTGCTATTCAAATTGAAACTTATTTAAGAGAAAAATAAACTTAAATACAAATAGAAACTTAATTATAAAAAATCGCTCTCGGGCGATTTTTTATTTTATCATTTATCCTTATATTTAAAAAATAACTTCAAACCTTATATGCAATTAGAATACTTAGTATCTCAATTTCAAAAGAAAGACGAAAAAGCTTTTGAAAAACTCTATAATATGTACAGTCAAAGCATGCATGGAGTTATTTATAACATTGTTAGAGACAATGAAATAGCTGAAGAAGTCATGCAAGACGTTTTTATAAAAGCTTGGGAAAAAGCAGACAGTTACAACTCTAGTAAAGGTAGATTTTTTACTTGGCTTTTAAATATATCTCGCAACGCTGCAATAGACAAAACTAGATCTAAAGCTTTTAAAAAATCTAGCAAAAACCTTAACTCCGATTATTTCGTAGATATAATACACTCATCAGATAACTTAGGAAGTAAGACTGATGCTATTGGTATAAAAAAGTTTGTAGATAAACTAGCAGAAAAATGTGTTAAGATTATAGAGCTACTTTACTTTAAAGGTTATACCCAAAAAGAAGCTTCAGAAGAGCTAGATATGCCAATAGGCACAATAAAAACAAGAAATAGAAATTGTATCCAAGAA
The DNA here is from genome assembly GCF_037029245.1 of Mesoflavibacter sp. CH_XMU1422-2. Taxonomy (NCBI): domain Bacteria; kingdom Pseudomonadati; phylum Bacteroidota; class Flavobacteriia; order Flavobacteriales; family Flavobacteriaceae; genus Mesoflavibacter; species Mesoflavibacter sp. CH_XMU1422-2. Next base: position 100,693 of record NZ_JAYMEE010000070.1, read on the forward strand.
CTAAGAGATTCAGTATTATAAAATGAATATTAACGAATACATACAATCTGGAATATTAGAACTTTATGTTGCAGGACAACTTTCTGAAAAAGAAAACAAGGAGGTTTATGACTTAATGCTTAAACATCCGGAAGTTTTACAGGAAGTATTACAAATAGAAGCTGCATTTATAAAACTATCTAATAGCATAGCTCCAGAGCAACCTGTTGCTTACAGCACTATTAAAGCACACTTAAGTAACAGAAACGATAAAATTGTACAGTTACCAAAAGAGAAAAATAGAAATTGGTTTACTTACACAGGTTGGGCAGCTGCAGTAATAGTTGGTGCTGGCTTATTGTGGACATTAAACCAAAAACAGCAATTAGAAACCGAGGTAACTACAATAAACACAGAAAAAGAATTTTTAGAAATTCAAATAGAAGACTCAAAATCTAAGTTAGCCGAAACTAAAAATCTGCTTAACGTAATAAGAGATAGAAACATTATTAAGGTACCTTTAGAAGGTCAAGCAGCTTATCCTGATGCCTATGCAACAGTTTATTGGGATGAAAATAATGATCAAATTTATTTAGACTTACAAGGTCTACCTGAACCTCCAGAAGGAAAAGTATACCAAGTTTGGTCTTTATTATTAGATCCGCTTACACCAACAAGTTTAGGTACAATAGACGATTTTATGCAGGATGATAATAAGATATTTAAGCTAGATAATGCCAACAAATCTCAAGCATTTGGTATTACCTTAGAGCCTGCTGGTGGTAGCCAATCACCTACATTAGAGCAATTATATACGTTAGGTGCCTTAGCCTCTAACTAATATTTAAATACATATAAAAAGAAAGCACTTCTTAAATGAAGTGCTTTTTTATTTTCTATTTTTTACTACCAATTTATATTCTTGAATAGAATAAAAAACCTCATCATTACTTATTTCAAAATTTAATTGTTTTAAGCTAATATTAAATACACATAGTTAACGTAATTATTTATAGCTACTTAAACAACATAGTTAAAAAAAAGAAATGCCTAAAAAGTATAAACTAATTAGACATTTCCTACAAACTAACAAAAAACAAACCTTACTTTTTCATAGCATTAACCTATTTGTTAGTTCTTTATATCAATTCCCTTAAATCGATAGCTAACATATTTACGTAATTATGAATAGCAAGGTTTTATTTTTTTATTCTTTTTTTAAAAAGAATAACTTAATGTTGTTCTAAAGTTAAATGGCGTACCTGGTGTAAAGTGAATTTCTTCAACAGGCGCAACTTCATTTTGTAATCTAGACTCGGTTAAAAACTGAGTTTCTTTCCAATCTGTATCAAATAAATTTTCAATAATAACACCTAATTTCCAGTGTTTATTAAAGCTATAGTTTAAGTTAAAATCGGTTACAAAATATCCTTCTGCTGCTATACTGTTATCTTCGTTTGCAGGTCTATCATCAATATATCTGTAGTTAATAGCTCCAGAAAACTTATGAAAATCTTTAACCGATAATCCACCAACTAAAGTAAAATCTGGCGCTAATGGTATATAATCTTCTCCATCTTCAGCTTCTAGACTTCTCGCTTTTGTAAACGTTGCATCTGTATTAAAATAGAAATAATCGTTTAACTGAAATCTTACACCTAAATCTAATCCGTAACGTTCAGATTCTCCACTTGGTTCTACAATTCCGGCGTCACCAACGTAAACAAATTCTTCTTCAGAAAACAAATACCATAATGTTGTATTAAGTACAATTTTTTGTGTTGGTTTCCAGATATTTCCAAAATCTACACCATACGCTTTTGGTAACGCTTTATCTACTTCGTTATTTAAAACAATTCTGGCGTCGTTAGAATGGAATCCTATTCCTGATTTTAAAAACCATTGTAAATTTTCGTTTTGATTAAATTGAAAATTAAGTTTAGGCAATACAGCTACTTCTGTATTGGTTTGTAAATCGTAAGTTTCACTTAACTTATTATTATATTGAAAGTTGAAATACTCTAACCTTAATCCTGGAGTGATGCTAAATTTTCCTAAGTCAATTTCGGCATTAACAAAAGCATTCATATTACGTTGATACACATCTCCTAATTGGATGTAATCTAAAGTTGTCTTTCTATTTAATGTGTGTGATAGCTCTATATCTTTAATATCGTCAAAACGTAATCCTAAACCAGCTGTATAATTTATATCAAAAGAATTATAATTTACAGCTTTGTTAAATTGCGTGTTTAATCCAAAAATATCACGATTTTCTTTTTGTTTAATTTGATCACCGTTAACAGGATCTTCTAAAAAGAAGGTAAAGTTTGAGTATAATTCAAAATTATATTTAGAGTAAAACACATTACTTTGCATAGCAATATCATTATCTAAAATGGTGCTAAACTGTACATTGGCATTGCTTCTACTTGTATATCCTCCTTCTGTATCATCTATAGCACCAAAGTTAGAAATGTTACCATTGTTAACTTCTCTAACAGGAATTTGACCTGATGCGTCCCATTTACTTGTAAAATGACTAACCGTTAATCCTAATTTTGAATTATCGTTTAAATACGCATTATACTTACCCATAAGGTTTAATCTGTCAAAATTTTGAGGTGACTCAAAAGGTCCATCTGTTTCAATATATTCTAATGCTATATATGCATTTTGAGATGCTTTGTTTTCTAAAAGATTAAACATACCTAAAGTACGTAAAGTGTTAAACTGTCCTGCTGTAAAGCTAATTGTACTGTTATCTAAGCTGCTTTTAGTTCTAAAATCTACAAAACCTGCAGTATTAAAATCTCCGTGATCTGAGTAATAAGGACCTTTACCAAAGTTAATTTTCTCAATAGTTTCTGGTATTAAGAAGTGTAAATCACTATAACCTTGTCCGTGTGCATGAGATACCATATTTACTGGCATACCATCTACACTTAAAGCTACATCTGTACCATGATCAATATCAAAACCACGTAAAAATAATTGTTCTGCTTTTCCGCCACCAGCATGTTGACCTATGATTAATCCTGGCACTTTTCTTAAAATTTCTTGAGAAGAATTAATCGGATTGGTTTCTAAATCTATTTGAACAATGCTACTTAAAACATCTGTTGGTTGTGATAACACCAACTCGTCTAACATAAACGCTTTTGGTTTTAAATCTATAACTAGATTAGCAATTAAATTATTTGTTAAGGTTACTTCTTGTTTTTCGTAACCTAAAAGTCCTATTAGTAATACGTCACCAACGTTAGTATTACTAATTTCAAATTGACCTAACTGATTTGAATGTGAATGACTTTTTGACGTTTGGTTGTAAATGTAAGCGTCTTCAACAGGTTGATTATTGCTTACAACTGATCCTTTAATTTGTGCTGATAAGGACATAGTTGTTCCTATCATTACAAATAGTAATAATAATTTTTTCATAAGATTAGTTGTTGGTAGTTTATAGTTGTGACACCTGTTTTGTGGTTACAGGTCCAAGCTCGTAACTACTAGCTAGTAGTTCTTTTTTTAAAGCTGCTACTTTGTCTGTTTTTCCGTTAGCTTTGTAGATTTTTGCCATGTGGTATTGTGCTTCTGGCTCAAAGGTTTTATTAGCTACAAAAGTATCAATAATTTCTAAAGCTTTTTCCTTTTTACCTGTGTTAAAATAGCTCCAAGCTAATAAATCGTAAGACATTGGTGTTGGTCTATTTTGTACTTCTATTTTAGCTAACTCTACAGCTTTTTCGCTATTAACATCCGCTAACAATTTAGAAGTATGCGCATTATACATATCTCCGTATTTAGGATTGTTTACACTATCTAAATAAATTTTGAAATACTTATTTTTTTGTACTGTATCACCTTCAAATTCAGCTAACTCTGCTTTAAACAAATAGTAATCTGGAGATTGATGCTGTTTTTCAATCTTTTCTAAGATTCTTTTAGCTTCTTCAGGATTATTTTCATGTGCGTAAGCAATCCAAGCTATTCCTTTTTTTGCGTAAGCATTATCTGGGTTTAATTGTAATGCTTTTAAATAATTATTATAAGAGTTTTCTATTTGACCATCATGACCATAAAAATCGGCTAGATTAGTATATGTCCATTGTTTAATTTCGTTTAATTGAGAAGATTCTGCTATAGTCTGTGCTTTTTCTAGATATTTAATTGCAGAAGCTAAGTCTCCTTTATAGTCACTCCATTTTGACAATCTAATTAAATACCCAAAATCACTTAAGTCTTTAACTTTAGTTAAATAGTCTTTTGCTTGTTCATAATTACCAAGTTCCATGTGCACATCAAAAAGCATTTTTTGTGTTCCTTCAAGGTTTTCTCCATTAATTTTAGCTTTTTCTAATACGTTTAAAGCTTCTTTAAATTTGTGTTGAGAAATGTAATTTCTTGCTAAGCTTCGTAAATAGCCTGCATTGTTGTATTTGGTAATTTTATTTACCTCTAAAAGATTTTCTTCAGCTTTTTTTAAGTAGTCTATATTTCCTGTAGCTGTAAACAACTTACTTTCTGCAGCTGCTAACTTAGCTAGATATGGATATTGGTTTGGAGTCTCTTTATATTTGTTTTTCCAGAAACTATAATCTTCTTCTATTTTACTTAATATCGTATTATCTGGATTAGTAATGTAGATTTCGTAATCTGATGTTTTAGTAATCTTACTGGGTTTTTCTTTACAACTACTTGCCAAGACAAATGCAAATAGTAATAAAATAATATTGGTTTTCATTGTTTTTGTTTTTTGTAGTTTGTTTGTTGTAATAAGTAGGTAAATTAAGGAGTACTTTGGGGAAATACTCCTTAATTAAAATAGTCTACCAAGGAGATGCTAAGTAAGGAAAAGACGTCAAAAACGGCTTATCATTTGCATCTACATGATCATCTGAAAGCGAAGGGTTTTCTGTACCATCTTCACCACCAAAGATAAGTAGTAGTTCTACTGAAATAACATCGTCTGCTAATGCACGACCTGTTAAAACGTTAGTTCCATCAAAGAAAGTAGTTGTACCATCTAGTGACACATTAAGTACATCTGTAGCTAATAACCCAGTAAATGTTGGCGCATCTAAGCCTAATGCATTTTGGTCTCCTGGATTTGCATATGCAGGACTTAAACCTGTTAAGTTAGTTTCGAACATAGATTGAAACGCTGCATTTTGATCTGTAGGAATAGTTGTGTTAAACATATCTTTAGAAGATGATGATACAAATACTGTATTTACTGCAGGTCTACCCATTTGATCGTTTTGAGCATACGTCCCTGAAAAATCTGGTTCTTGTTGCGTTGGTATTTGAGTAAAGTCATCGTCGTTAGAACAACTAACAGCAGCTAATGCAAATACTGCGATGCTAAAAATTTTATATATAGATTTCATAATTTTTAATTTAAAAGTTTAATTATTGTTTAGTTTTAGTTTCTACCCAAGTATTGATAGTTCCTGTACCGCCAATAGACGATTTTGGTACTTCAATAACAACAGACATTACATTTGTTCCTGCAAAAGTATCTGTACCTGGATCATTAAAACCTGAAGCATTTCCTGCAATAATTTCTCCGTATTGCGCAAAATCCATAAAGAAAGGATCGTCTCTTGGTCCTGCAAAAGCTTTAATGTTTCCGTTAGTTTCAACAATTGCATTGCTTCCGTAAGAAGTAATATCTACAACTGTTACATCTGCAGAAGTATTAATTATACTGTTTAACCCAGTTGAAGACGGTGCAAATGGTCCAAAAAAGTACATTTTTCCGTCTCTTGGTACTGCTTGTATTACTAAGTCTTCAACATTGTCTCCTGTGTTGTCAATATTAAATTCTATCATAACGTTTTCATCAAAAGCAGCACTTGCTGATGCTGATGGACTAAGTAACCCTTGCACATTTGCAGCAAATACTAAGTTGTCCGTGTCTTCGCCCTGAAAGGCATAAAAATCTGTGATATCACTTGTACCACCTGATACTGCAGGCGCATCAATATGGTCTGCAGATAAAAAGAAGTAGCCTGCAATTGCAAAAATGCTAACTCCTAATACTAGTTTTAAATTTTTCATAATGTCTGAGATTTTGTTAATTATTATTTTTGGTTCTCAACACTACCTACGCAATTATTTAACTTAAGGTTTTATTAAAATTTTGTTAAAGAAAATTTGAAGTGATAAAATCAGATTAAAAATATATCTTTACCATCTATTTATTTTAAGACATGAACCCATCGGCTACAGGTTGGATAAAAAAATTAATAAGAGACTTAAACCCTAATATAGTCTTAAAAAATACGAGTCTTGAAAACTATTACGAAGCGTTTAGACATTGCGGATTTATCTACGGAAGCAACGTAGATATTGTAGCTAACCTTATCAAAAATAACGATTACGAAAGTGAAGAACTTTGCAAAATTAACTTAGTAATTGCATTACTTATCATTCATATTAATAGTGAAAGTGAAAATGATTTTTACACAGATGTTGATGCATTTTACAATGCTTTAAACAAAAAAAGATCTTCGTTTTTAAATATATTTATTGGAAATAAAGATAAAGAGGATAGTGTTGAAAGGATTATTAATAAGCGTATACAAATTGATGACAATCTAATAGACAAAAGCTTTAACTACTTTGTAACCAACGCCTTACTTTTTATTGATATTATTGCTTTTAGAGTTTACTTACAAGACAAAAGTATTAGTGATGATTTTTTAAGAGATCATGAAATTATTATAGAAAGTATTGTTATTAATACACTAAACGCAAAAAAACATAAGTCAAATTATGATGAAAATTTAATTGATCTTTTTGAGCAATCTGCAAGATACGAACATGAAAAAGTATTAGACTACAATCTAGCAATAGCTAAAGTAGAAACCGAAATTTTTGCAAAATATTGTTTAGATATGGCTGCTATGGCAACTTGGACAGATGCTAAAATTGATAGTGATGAAGAACTTTTTTTATCTGATTTAGGTAAACAATTAAATTTAAGCAACCTGCATGTACACCAAGCATCTAGTAGCATAGCAAGTTTTTATAAAAAATTTAAAGAAGAAGTACCGCTTTTAGGATCAAAAAACATAGTAAAAACATTTTACGATAACTCTACAAGTTTTGTTTTAAAGTTAATTAAAAGAAACGGGAAACGTCTAACTAAAGAACTTAAAGAGAGTAAAGAGTTACTGCTATTATTATCTCAATCTACTATAAGAGACCTTTCTAAAGAAGAACAAAAAAAAGTACAAGACCAGTTATTAGATATTTTTAAATCTATACCAAGTCTTGCTATCTTTTTATTGCCTGGCGGCGCGTTATTACTACCAATTGTGGTTAAGTTTATACCTAAATTATTACCAAGTGCTTTTGATGATAACCGTATTGAAGAAGAAAAAAAGGAATAGTTAATCTAACCATTCCTTAAAATCTTTAACACGTTCTCTAGCTACAATTACATCATTTTCATTGTAAGAATTTAACTTAATTTGTAACCTGGAATTGGTATAACTTATAATGTCTTTAATAGCTTCTATGTTTACATAAAACTTACGATTTACTCTAAAAAACTGTGTTGGATCAATCTCTTCTTCTAAAGCTTCTAAAGTGTTTTCTAACAAATAGTTTCTATTATCTGTAGTATGTAAGTATGTGCCTTTATTTTCGCTGTAAAAACATTCTATTTCATCTGTATTTACAAGCTTTATGTGTTGTCCTACTTTTATAGAAAAACGTTTTTTATATACTCTGTCAATTGGATTGACTAATAGTTTTTTTATGTCTTCAAAATCTAAAGACATATTAGTTTTTTGTGGTAATCTTGACTTATATTTTTGTACTGCTTGTTCTAAATCTTCTGCGTCAATTGGTTTAAGTAAATAGTCAATACTGTTAAGCTTGAAGGCTTGTAATGCGTACTCATCATAAGCAGTTGTAAATATTATAGCAGAATTAATCTCTATGGTTTCAAAAATTTCAAACGATAAACCATCACTTAATTGTATGTCTAAGAATATTAAATCTGGATGTGTATTGTTATTAAACCAGTTAATAGACTCTTCTACAGAATGTAAAAGCGTTGTAGCTTCTACATTTAGCTTGGTTAGCATACGTTGCAATCGTCTTGCTGATGGTTTTTCGTCTTCTATAATTATAACTTTCATTTTTATTTTTTTATGAATGGTTGATTATTGGCAACAGAAGTAATAAACTGCTTACTGCTTACTGCTTACTGCTTACTGCTTACTGCTTACTGCTTACTGCTTACTGAAAAAGAACTATTCCCACATAGACTCTTCTTTATCCATAAACTCTTTAATTTTTCTTTGTTCCCAATCTTTACCAAAAAATACTCTAGGTCCAAAAACTCCTAGGAAATGAAAAAATAAACCTATTCCCCAAAATAATGGTGTTGATAACGTACCAAAATGCCATAAGGATCCGCCATTTAATACAATTGCTAAAATAATAAATATGTTTACTACGATGTATACCGCTAAATGCCAATAAAATCCTACTATTTTCTTTACTTTTTCTTTAGCTCTTTGGTAGGCTTCTTCTTTTAAAAATTCTTTTCTAGAAAAATTATCTTCGTAAGGTTGTATATCTGTATTTCTCATGATTTTTAATGTTTTTTTGTTATTAATTCCAACGTTTTTCTTGTTCTTCTTCTCTCATAAATTGGTCTATTTTTCTTTGTTCCCAGCTGCGTCCAAATTTGCCATTATTTACAAATACTCTAAAGGCTTGTGCTGTTAGTCCAAATCCCCAACCTATCATAGGAAACCAAAACCATTGAATTGTAAATGGTGTAAATTTGTACCAAATAAAATATAAACTTGGTATAATGATACAGTAAGCTACTAGGCTAAAATAAAACCCTTTTAGTTCTTCTACGTGTTGTCTTGCTCGTGCATAACTGTCAAGCATTTTTGATTGTGATAATTGTTGTTGTCTCATAACTGATACTTGTTTTGTAAGCATTGGTAATGCAACTGCAAAACTGTTTGCTTCTTGATTGATGATTACTTTTTTATTTGTTAATAATTGGTAGCGTTGTCTAATGTTTGCTAATCCAACACCACTACTCTTTTTCAATATTTTTTTGGATTGTAGATTATTTTCTACAACTAAATTTCCGTTGCTTTCAAATATTTTAATGTGTAAGGGTTTACTACTTGTTACTACATTATGTTTTACAGCATTTTCTAATAATAATTGTAGTGATAGTGGTACAACTTTACTTTCTGGATTTACTGCTTGTTCTGGTATTTCAAAAATTATACTATCTTCAAATCTGTTTTTTAATAAAGACATGTAGGTTTTTGCAAACTTTAGCTCTTCGTCTACTGTCACTAATTCTTTATTTTTCTGCTCTAATACATATCTATATACTTTTGATAAACTGGTTGTAAATTGCTGTGCTTTGTCTGGATTCTCTTCAATTAAACTGGTTAATACATTTAAGCTATTAAATAAAAAATGAGGATCTAATTGATTTTTTAAAGCATCAAACTTAGCACTTGCTGTTCCTGCAATTACTTTTTGCTCTTTTACCTTAGTTTCTTGTTTAGATTTTATATAGTAAACCGTATAAAATATAGCTGTTATGACTACAGATATAGTTAAAGACATCCAATAAAAAACTACTTTCTCATTTTGTAAAAACGATGTAGCGTCTTGGTTATACCCATAAACTATTATTAAAAATCTAAGTATAAAAATGGTTGCTAATGATATAAATACTGAAGACAATAAAGCAACTAAAAGACGATTAAGTTTAAATAAGTCTTGCTTATACTTATTCATCATGTACGTTACAAAATAAGCGTTGGCTAAGTATAATGACACTGCAAATAATTGATTATAAAAAAAATCTAAAGCTAAATCTTGGTTAAAATCTAATGTGTTACCATTAGCCAATATAAATATGCCTCTAATTAAAAAGACTAGAACACCAATTGAAAAGGCTTTAGCGGTTTCTTTTAAAAATTTAATCATCTTATTTTTTGTTAGTTTCTAAAGTTAATAAGCACTTATTTTTGCTATACAAATTAGTGTCTTGATATGGATTAAAGGTAGTAAAAATAGGTGTTTTATCTGCTTTTGCTACTAAAGGTTTGTCTAGACCTTTTACTTGTCCTGTTACAGCCATTACAATTATTAATACGAGTTTAAACATGGTTTGTGTTTTAATTACAAGGCAAATATCTATTAAGAGTTAAAGTTTTTAAAAAGTGAAATACCGAACTGTTATTTTTTTATGACGAATTGTAGCTGCGCAAAAAATAATTCTAATTTTGTGTAACATCTTCTTTATATAAACTACAAATAAGTACAACTAACTAAAAGATATTGGATAAACCATCAGAACATAATTTTGTAGAATTACTAGAAAAGCATCAAAATATTGTGCACAAAGTCTGTAGACTTTATACTAATAATTATGATGCACACAACGACTTATTTCAGGAGATTACCATACAACTATGGAAAGCCTTCCCGAAGTTTAGAGGCGATAGTAAATTTACAACTTGGATGTACAGAGTTGGTTTAAATACAGCAATTACATTGTATCGTAAATCTAAACGCCGTATAAAAACGCAAGAATTTGATGCTATACAATTTAAAATTAGTGCAGAAGAATATGACAGCACAGAAGAAGAACAATTAAAATTATTGTATCAAGCTGTACACCAATTAAATGACATTGAAAAAGCTCTAGTATTTTTATATCTAGAGGATAAAGATTACCGAGAAATTAGTGAGACCCTAGGAATTAGCGAAGTTAATGCCAGAGTGAAAATGAATAGAGTGAAAAAAAAGCTAAAAACCATTTTAAATCCGTAAAACATGGATGAATTAGAATTATTAAAGAAAGATTGGCAAAAAAACAATAACACTTTTGAAAAAAAATCAAGTAGTGATTTATATGCCATGTTACATAAAAAGTCGTCAAGTCTTGTAAAAAAGCTATTTTACATAAGTATTGCTGAGTTAATTTTCTTGATTAGTGTTAATGTATTACCTTTTGTTTTTTCAAAAAGTTACAGACAGCATTTTAATAAAGTATATAATGATAGCCTTCTTAATCAAAGCATTGAAGTTCTATCATACGTTGTAATAATTCTTTTTGTTATTTTACTCTTTAGATCTTATAAATCTATTACAGTCGTTGATGACACAAAAAAATTAATGAAAAGTATTTTAAGAACAAGAAAAATAGTAAAATACTATGTCTTATATAATCTAACTTTCATTGTTGTTTTAGTCCCTTACTTTATGTATAAAGCCATCAAAACAAACTCTAGTGAGATAGATTTAGAACATTTGACAAACTTTCAAATTTTTAAACTTATTGGAGGTATTTTTCTTTTTACGCTCTTATTTGCTGGTGTTGTTTGGTTTATCTATAATCTAATCTATGGTATTATCCTTAGACGATTAAATAGAAATTATAAAGAGCTTAAGAAAATGGAAGTTTAGTGTCTATATTTACTAATAAATATTACTATTCATTTAAGAATTCTCGTTGTTTATTAAGCTCTTCTTGTGCAAGTAATTCTTTCTCTGGGATTACTTTTAAAAATGAAGGATGTTGCTCTATAGCGTATTCTATTTTTTCAACAATATCTTGAATACTTTCATTCTCGTAATCAATTTTTAAAGGCTCTTTAATTTCAAAAGTTTGATAGACGTTTTTCTTTTTAATTCTTAGTCCTTTTTTATCAAAACTTCTTCTAAAACCATCAATTACAATAGGTACAACTACAGGTTTGTAGTGTTTTATAATATGGGCTGTTCCTTTTCTAATAGGCTTAAAAGGTGTTGTAGTTCCTTGAGGAAATGTAACAACCCAACCATCATCTAAAGCGCGTTTTATTGCAGAAATATCACTCATTTTTACTTGACGATTAACATCTTTTCCTTGACTACGCCAAGTACGCTCTATACTTATAGATCCCGTGTAAGCAAAAATCTTTGGTATTAAACCAGATTTCATAGTTTCTTTTGCAGCTACATAATACATGTTTAGCTTAGGATTCCATAAATAACCTACATTCTTAATATTATCTTGTCGGTTTGATAAAGCAGCATTAAATACATGAAACATGGCAATAACATCTGCAAAATACGTTTGGTGATTAGATATAAATAAAACGTTTGTATCTGGTAATTGTCTTATAATTTCAGAACCTTCAATTTGTAACTCATTAAAGCCTCTATAGCGTCTGTGTGTTAAAAGACCTAAGATTCTGATTAACCATTTTTTTACAAAAAGTATATGTCCGAAAGGATTTTTTTTAAGTAATCCCATATTGTGTTTAAGTTTTAAGGAGCTACAAATATAACAAATCAAAACACTTATAAAACCTGTTTTAATAAGTCTTTAACTTCGCTAAGCATCATTGCTGTTGCGCCCCAAACCAAATAATTACTTAAATTATAGGCAGGTACCTCAACATCAACACCATAACTGGTTTTTACTGTTTTTTGGGTTAAGTTACTATCACTTAACAAATCTTTTAAGTAAACTTCTATTAAATCTTCTACTTCTGTTTCTTGTTTGACAAATTTTGGAGTTTGCTCTGCAATACCTAAATAAGGCTGAACTACAAAGTTACTTGGCGGAATATAAACTTGCGTCATTTCTTTGTAAACCTTAATATAATCTGGTTTTACACCTACTTCTTCGTGAGTTTCTCTTAAAGCTGTTTGCATCAAATTTTGGTCAGAATGTTCTACTTTTCCACCAGGAAAACCAACTTGTGCCGAGTGTACACCTTTGTAAGTTTTTCTTAAAATTAAAATAAGTTTAGTTTGTAACTCTAAATCTGGATAAAACAATGCCATTACCGCACTTTGCCTAGCATGTTTCATCTTATCTTTTTGCTGTTGCAAAAGAGCTTCACGATAAGGTGGAGCCATTTTAAACTGAGATGTTTCGGCTGGTAGTGGTATATTTTTTATTTTTGACAATGCTATGGTAAAATCCTTAAAATTCATTTTAAAAATGCGCCTATTTCTTTTTTTTAGTCTTTGTCTTATTTTATTTAACTGTGAAGATAAGCAATCTAAGACTAAAACTAACTATAACAATGCTAAACAAGCTGCAGACACTGTAAAAACAGATACTAAAAAGGTAAAAAAAGATACGATTAAGAAAAAAGAATATCCTTACCTAACAGAAGAAAATGTTATGGACTTTTTCTTAGAATATGAAAAAGAAAACTTAGAAAATAAAGTACGCATTAAAACAAGCATGGGAGATATTGATATTTTATTGTTTGACGAAACCAAGTTTCATCGTGCTAACTTTATTTATCTAGCAAAAATTGGAGCTTTTGATAATACTCAGTTTCATCGTGTAGTTAAAAACTTTATCATCCAAGGTGGAAACACAGATGATATTAGAGTAGCCAGAAAACGACATAAAATAGGTCATTACTTATTACCTACAGATACTAAACGTGGTTTTACACATCATCGAGGTGTAATTTCTATGCCAAGTAGTGATATTGAAAACCCTCATAAATTAGCATCGCCTTATGAGTTTTTTATTACGCAGCAAGACGCCTTTCATCTAGATGGTGATTACACTATTTTTGGAAAAGTTGTTAAAGGAATGGATGTTGTTGATAAAATAAACGCTGTAAAAACAGACGAGTCTGATTGGCCTTTTGTTAATGTATATATTAAAACTGTTGAAGTTTTAGAATAAACAATGATACTAATCTTTGTAAAGACTTGGTAAGCTTACCTTAAATCTTACAGCTATTAACCTTACTATAATTACTACTAGACCAGAGATAACAAATACAAAGTTTGTAACTACAGGTAACTGGCTTATAGCAAAATAAGTAATACCGCCTAATATACATGCGGTTGCGTAGATTTCTTTTCTAAAAATTACTGGTATTTCGTTACATAGAATATCTCTAATTACTCCACCAAAACAAGCACTCATCGTACCCAAAAAAACACAAATTATTGGATGCAAATTTGCCGAAATTCCTTTTTCAATTCCAATTACAGTATACAAACCAATACCAATTGTGTCAAATAAAAACAAAGACTTGCGCAAGTAATCAATCTTATGTCTAAAAAGTACGGCAAATACTGTAGAGCCAAAAATAAAGTAGGCATAACTCATATCTTTCATCCAACTTACTGGTGTTTCGCCAATCAAAACATCTCTTAATGTTCCGCCACCAACTGCTGTTACAAACGCAATAATTAAAATACCAAATGCGTCCATACGTTTGTTAAGTGCTACAAGTACACCAGAAATTGCAAAAGCAATAGTTCCTAAAATATCTATGATGTAAAACATTGATTGAAATTGTTTTTAAAATTTAATAGTAAGAGATACTTCGACTGCGCTCAGCATAAGCGATTCATACACTTTTTTTTACTAAAAAAGTGGTTCTCAAAGATACTTCGACTGCGCTCAGCATAAGCGATTCACACACTTTTTTTTACTAAAAAAGTGGTTCTCAAAGATACTTCGACTACGCTCAGCATAAGCGATTCACACACTTTTTTTTACTAAAAAAGTGGTTCTCAAAGATACTTCGACTGTGCTCAGCATAAGCGATTCACACACTTTTTTTTTACTAAAAAAGTGGTTCTCTGCTTACATGTTTTGTGTGTAGTAATTATAATCTTTTATAACTGTGGAAATAAATTCCATATCATTACTTTCAACTTGGTGTCTAATTTCCATTACCTCAATTACTTTAGCTCTTAATTTAATTAATGTAGCGTAGTCTTTAGATTTTTTAGCAGCCAAATACGTCTCTTTGATAATACGTACATCATTATCTGACAACTTTATTACTGATGGATAAGTTGGTGTGTAATCTTCTTTAAGTTCTTCTAAAATAGTATGACTAATATTAACTTTATTTTTTAAAGCTATAACACCTGTTCCTGCTGTCATATCTCCTATTCTTTGGTTTTTATTACTAGTAACTACTGCTATTAACCCTATAATACCAGAAAACAAATTCAAATCTACTATTCTAAAAAACCATCTTACAATAAAGTCTGGAAAAGAAGCTTGATAGCCATCTATTTTAACTACTTTAATTTTTATTATTCGTTTTCCTGGTGTTTGTCCATCTAAAAGCGATTCAAAAATTAGAGAATAAAATATAGCTGGCAAATAAAAAAATACAACAACTGCACCTACAGACCACTGGTCCATATCTTTAGCCCAATCTTCAAAATTAAATGCTTTAAACATTAATTGATAAACAACAATAACATAAGCTATTTTTATAATCCAATCTATAAGATATGCGAGCAAACGTTCGCCAACACTAGCTGCGACAAAATTTATATTTACGTTTTGTGTAGTATTTATTGATATATTGACCATAAGCTAAGGTCAAATGTAAGCATTTTTTTAACGCATAAAAGTGGTTTTAATATAAAAAATATGTAGATTTGGTTGCTTTATGAGAGAAGTCGCTTTTATCAAAACCAACAAAGAAAAATGGCTAGAATTTGAACAAGCTATTTTTGGAAAACAACTAAAAAACCCAGACGAATTAGCCTCACTTTACACACAATTGGTTAATGACTTGTCATATGCACAAACGTATTACCCAAAAAGCAAAACAGTTTTATATCTTAATAATTTAGCAGCAAAAGCGTTTCAAAAAATCTATAAAACTAAACGACAAGACACTAATAGATTTGTATATTTTTGGAAGACTGAAGTACCATTAATAATGTATGAATACAGACGTTACGTGGCTTACGCTTTTTTAGTTTTTTTAAGTTTTGTAGCTATTGGTGCTCTATCTGCAGAGTTTGATGATGCTTTTATCAGATTAGTTCTTGGTGATCATTATGTTAATCTAACCCTAGAAAATATTGAAAAAGGAGATCCTGTTGCTATTTACAAAAGTGGTAGTAATTGGGGAAGCGCTTTTGGTATTACATTAAACAACCTTTATGTTGGTATAACCTCTTTTGTCTTTGGTATTTTTGGAGGTTTAGGCACAGGTTATATTTTAATGGAAAATGGCATTATGCTAGGCTCTTTTCAATATATGTTTGTAAAAGAAGATGTGTTTTGGGAAAGTGTTAGAGGTATCTGGATACATGGCGCTATGGAGATTTTTGCAATTGTTATAGAAGGTGCTGCTGGTTTTATTTTAGGCGCTAGTATTTTATTTCCTAAAACTTTCTCTAGGATGACATCTTTTAAAAGAGGTGTAAAAGTTGGAGTTAAAATTTTAATAAGCACATTTCCTTTTACTATTGCTGCTGGATTTTTAGAAGGTTATGTCACTAGATATTCTAACATAATGCCAAATTGGCTATCTATTGGTATCATATTTACAACGCTAAGTATAATTTCATTTTACTATTTAATATATCCGTTTATTGTTAACCGAAAAACAAAACTAAACTATGAAGCTTTATCAAAATAGAGACTTTAACTCGTTTTTTCAAGACACATTTACTTTTTTAAAAGAACACGGTAAACACTTCTTTACTTTCTTTTTTACTGTTAGTGGTGCACTTATTATTCTATTAGCTATTGCAAGTTATTATGTAACTAAAACTTATACAGAATCTTTTATGTATAGTTTTTCTACTTCTGGTAACCCATCTGCGTCAATAGACCAATTTGCTAATGAAAACTTTGGTGTTTTTGTGCTTACCTTTATAGGTGTTGTGATTTTATCTATTTTATTTTGGATAATTGTGTATGCCTTCACTCCTATTTACTTTAAACTTTTTGAAAAACATAATGGTCCCAATTTTGGTATGAAAGAAATTAAAGATAGCTACAAAGCCAATGCTGGTAAACTTATCATGTTTGTAATTTTAGGCTTTATTTTAGCTATACCTTTAGCTATTATCTTTGGTATAGTTGGTTTTATATTAGCAATAACTATTGTTGGTATACTTGCGCTACCGTTTTTAATAGGTATTTTTAGTAGTCTTTACCATATGACGCTTTTAGAGCAATTAGACAATAAACGTAATTTTTGGGATAGCTTTGGTTATGCATGGCAATTAATTAGAAGTAAATTTTGGCATGCTGTAGGTTGCATTGGTATTTTTTATTTAATGGCTTACGTTGTACAGATGGGTGTTGGTCTAATTCAGGGTATTGTACAAGGTGTACAAAGTATAACCGTTATACAAGAACCTGTAACTATAGATGAGATGCCTGTTGGCAGTTTAATTTTAGCTATAGTTATTTCTGTAATTGCATTTATTATTAGTACAACTTTACAAACCATTATACAAGTTAACCAAAGTATTGTGTATTACGGTTTAAAAGAAACTAGCGAAAACGTAAATACTAAAAGTGTTATTGACGAAATAGGATCTGGTGAGTAAATTACTTAAACTACATATTATCCTTTTTTTATTAGCTTTTGGTACTGCTAATGCGCTTCAAAAACACTCGCAAGAAGTCTATGAAGACTATGAGTATTTAGAAGCAATAGATTCTGTAACAACAGATAATGCAAACGTCCTACCAAAACAATTTGATAACTTATCTGAAAAATATACCGGAGACGATTTTATTTACCAACGCAGTAAAGCTAGTTCTGGTTGGTGGACACGTTTTAAAAAAGCGGTTTCAGATTTTCTAAAAAGTCTATTTAACATTCAAAACGCTGGTCAAGCTTCTAGAGCAACAGACATAGCTCTAAAAATTGCTGGTGTTATCATTTTCTTATTGGTTATTTATTTCATCTTTAAAGCTATTGTAAATAAAGAAGGCACATGGGTTTTTGGCAAATCTTCAGATAAAAAAATTATTCCTGTAACAGATCTAGAAAACAATATTCATCAAACAAATTTTAAAGCTTTAATAAGCGAAGCCGAAAGTAATAACAATTACAGGCTAGCCATTAGATATTACTATTTGTGGCTTTTAAAAGGCTTATCAGAAAAAGAAATTATAGACTACGATCCAGAAAAAACAAACAGCGACTATCAATACGAAATAAAAACACCAGAAATCTCAGAACAATTTGCCTACACATCCTATTTGTACAATTACATTTGGTATGGCGAGTTTAATGTAGATCAAACTCAATTTGATAAAGCCAAACGTGCTTTTACTAACTTTTTAAACTCAGTAAAAGCATGAACAGAACTATAAAAATTTATGTAGGATTACTAATCCTTTTTTTAGGCTTAATTGCTTTTATTGAGCTTACTAAAGAACGACCTATAAATTGGAAACCAACTTATAATGAAAGACATAAAATACCTTTTGGAACTTATATTTTTCATGAAGAATTAGAAAGCGTTTTTTCTGATAAAGAATTTACAGACGTAAGAAAAACACCTTACGAGTTTTTTGATGAATATTACGATTGGGAAGAAGATGAATACACCACTACAGGTAATTTTATACACATTGCCCAATACTCAGAAATGGACGATATTTCTGCACAAGAACTTCTAGATTTTGTATCCTACGGTAATACAGTTTTAATGTCTAGCAATTACTTTCCTAAACGATTAAAAGACTCTTTAGGATTTAATACTACTAATGAATATGATTTAAAAGGTAATAGCTATTTTACATTAACCAATCCAAGGTTTAAAACAGATAGCATCACCATAGATAGAGGTATTAACAACTTTCATTTTTCAAAACTTGATAAAGATCTTACAACTGTTTTAGGACATCAAACGTTTGACAGTATTGCGTTTCCTAACTTTATAAAAGTAAAACATTATGATGGACAGTTTTTACTTCATTTACAACCTATAGCATTCACAAATTATAGTTTATTAAAGAAAAACAATAAAAAATATACCGAAGCTGTTTTAGGATATCTGCCAGAAGACAATATTTATTACAACTCATTAAATAAAGCTAACACTAACGTTAGCGGTTCTAAACTTAGGTTTATATTAAGTCAAGATGCACTACGTTATGCTTGGTATTTAGGATTAATTAGTTTGTTTTTGTTCTTAATTTTTAACGCAAAACGAAGACAACGCATTGTTAAAGAAATTAAACCTCACGAAAATACAACCGTAGCATTTACAAAAACCATTGGTAATTTATATTACGAAACTAAAGATCATAATAATTTAGTTGAAAAGAAAATAACCTACTTTTTAGAATATTTAAGACGTGTTTACTTTTTAGACACTCAAGTTTTAGACGAACGTTTTACTAAGCTACTGATCCAGAAATCAGGAAAAGACAAAGAACAAATACAACAGCTAGTTAAATCTATAGTACATTTAAAAGCAAAACCACAATGTACAGAAGCAGATTTAATCCATTTAAATAAGCAAATAGAAGATTTTTACACCGCATAAATTATGGAAGAATTTAATAACGAAGACAAAAAAAATCACATTCCGTCAGATGCTGAAAACACAGAAAATTCGGCACCAAAAAATGATGTAACTTCAGATAATGTTACACCAGAAGCAAGTGACGATAATGTAAACTTTACAAACCGTATTGACTTAACCGAACTGCAACAAGGTGTTGCACAAATAAAGTCAGAAATTAGTAAAGTAATCGTTGGTCAAAAAGGAATGATTGATATGTTAATTGCAGCTATTTTAGCCAACGGTCATGCCTTGATAGAAGGTGTTCCTGGTGTTGCAAAAACAATATCGGCACGTTTATTAGCCAAATCTTTAGCAATAGATTTTAGTCGTATTCAATTTACGCCCGATTTAATGCCTAGTGATATTTTAGGAACTTCGGTTTTTGATATGAAAAAATCTGAATTTGAATTTAAACAAGGTCCTATTTTTTCTAACATGGTTTTAATTGACGAGATTAACCGTGCACCAGCAAAAACTCAAGCTGCGTTGTTTGAAGTTATGGAAGAACGCCAAATAACTATAGACGGTAATAAATATCAAATGAGTTTACCTTTTATTGTTTTAGCTACTCAAAACCCTGTAGAGCAAGAAGGGACGTATCGTTTACCAGAAGCACAATTAGACCGTTTTCTTTTTAAAATAGATATTGATTACCCTAATTTAGAAGAAGAAATAGAAATCTTAAATCGAGAACACGACTTAAAAGGGAATAAAAAAATTAATCAAATCACAACTTATTTAAGTCAAGAAAAAATTAAAGAATTTCAAGGTTTAGTCAATCAGATTATTATCGAAAGTCATTTAATAAAATACATCGCAGACATCATAGTAAACACGCGTAACAATCCATTTTTATATTTAGGTGCATCACCAAGAGCTTCTATAGCTATTTTAAAATCTAGTAAAGCTTTTGCAGCAATGAATGGACGCGATTTTGTAACGCCAGAAGACATTAAACAAGCAGCAATACCAGTCTTACAACATCGTGTTATTGTAACACCAGAACGCGAAATGGAAGGTGTAACAAGCAAACAAATTATAAAGCAAATTATTGAAGCTGTAGAAATACCGAGGTAATTGATATGTTTAAAAATCCATTTTCATTTCAAGGTAGAATTAGAAGAACTGAATTTATAATAAGCATTATTATTTGTAAAGTTTTTGGGTTAACATTTAACATAATCCAAAACATTTATTTCTATAAAATTCCACAGATTCTTGGGTTGATTATAGTAACTCCTTTATTCTGGTTTCTGTTTGCTCAAGGTGCTAAAAGATGTCATGATAGAGGTAATAATGGTTGGTATCAATTTATACCATTTTACATTTTTGTAATGTTGTTAGGAAATAGTGAATGTGGAGTAAATCAATTTGGACCAAATCCAAAAAATTTAATTAAACAAAATAGATAAACAATAATTAGAATACCTCATTGAAGAATAATTAGATGAAACTCATAAAACCATTTTACATACAAAACCGTTTTTTCTATGCATGCATTGCCATAATGATATTGTATGTGGTTAGTTTTTTGTTTCCAAGATTACTAAATATTGTTTCTTTTTTGCTTTTAGGTTTAATCGCATTAACATTATTAGATACGTTGCTATTATTTTCAGCTAAAAAAGGGATTTTAGCCTCAAGAATTTTACCCGAAAAACTTTCAAACGGAGATCAAAATTCTATTCAACTTGAGATTGAAAACTTTTATACATTTCCTATATATACAAATATCATTGACGAAATTCCTGAACAATTTCAAGTAAGAGATTTTAATATTGAAAGAAAGCTAAACGCAACATCTTCATCTAAATTAGAATATCAATTACGTCCCGTAGAACGTGGCGAATATCACTTTGGCAAACTAAATATATACGCAAAATCGGTATTTGGCTTAGTCGCAAGACGTTTTACTTTTAACGATAATGCAATGGTACCTAACTACCCAAGTTTTATTCAATTAAAAAAATACGACTTGATGGCTTTTAGTAATAATTTGTTGCAATACGGTATCAAAAAAGTGCGTAGACTTGGTCACACAATGGAGTTTGAACAAATTAAAGACTACGTTTTAGGTGACGATTTGCGTACCATTAACTGGAAAGCTACCGCAAAACGAAATGCGTTAATGGTTAATCAATTTCAAGATGAAAAATCGCAACCAGTATATTCTGTTATAGATAAAGGTCGTGTTATGAAAATGCCTTTTAACCAATTGACCCTTTTGGATTATGCTATAAATGCATCTTTAGTGATTAGCAATGTAGCATTAAAAAAGCAAGACAAAGCAGGTATTTTCACCTTTTCTAAACGTGTTGAAAATCGTGTAGTTGCAGAAAGAAGAACATCTCAAATGAATTTAATTCTTGAAGGCTTATACAATGTTAACACCGATTTTTTTGAGAGTGACTTTGGCAGATTATATGCAGATATAAAAAGAAATATTACCCACAGAAGTTTAATATTACTCTATACAAACTTCGAAACATTAGACAGTTTACATAGACAATTACCATATTTAAAAGGTATTGCAAAAAACCATTTACTAGTTGTTATTTTCTTTGAAAATACAGAGCTAGATAAATTTATCAAAGCACCTGCCGAAACGATACAGCAAACTTATGATAAGGTAATTGCAGAAAAATTTGCTTTTGAAAAACGCCTAATCGTTAACGAACTTAAAAAGTATGGTATTTACTCTATTTTAACTACTCCAGAAAACCTTACATTAGATACTATTAATAAGTATTTAGAAATTAAAGCACGTGGTTTATTGTAAGCTAATCGCCAAACTTTACCTGTTATCTATTTATTTTTAATATTCTGTTTTTTTAGTTTATATTGGCTTTGCTATTAATCAATTTACTAAAAACATGAAACACTTAGTTTTATTACTAACTGTAATTCTTTCCCTATCCTTTACATTAACAACTTTTGCTCAAGATAATTATTCTCCTTGGACAGCAAGTTTAAGCACAAACGCAGTAAATAATCCTGTAAGAAAATTACCCGGTGAAGAAGGAAAATTTCAAACATGGAATATGGATCCTGCAGGTTTTAAATTAGCTTTAGCTAGACATTTAAAGAATAAAATATCTTTTGAAGCACTTGTGTCACTAAATAGCATAAAACAAGAACATACCAACAGAGACGAAAAATTTCCGTACATATCTATTGACGGTATGTTTAAATACAAACTAATCAATAATATTACTTTTAATCCATACGTAAGTCTTGGTGGCGGATATACTTGGTTAGACGAAATTGGCGCAGGAACAGTAAACGGAGCTGTAGGTATAGATTTTTGGTTGACATACAATTTTGGCTTTACAGCACAAAGTGCCTACAAGCATTCTTTTGAAGATTATGGTTTAAGTCATTATCAACATTCTGCAGGAATAATTTTCAAATTTGGAGGTGCAGACAATGATAATGATGGTATTTTTAATCAAGAGGACGAATGCCCTGACACATTTGGATTAGCAAAATTTAATGGATGTCCCGACACCGATAAAGATGGAATACCTGATAAAGAAGACAACTGTCCAGATACACCAGGAACCAATAACGGTTGTCCAGATCAAGATAACGATGGTGTTGCAGACCTTTATGATAGATGTCCTACAATAGCAGGAGATATTAGCAACAAAGGTTGTCCATTACCAGATTATGATAAAGATGGTGTACCAGATAAATATGATAAATGTCCTAAACTACAAGGAACAGAAAATGGTTGTCCTAAAAAAGAGATAAAAAATGCTTACAGTAAAGAAGAGCTTAAAAACCTAAAACCTATTGTAATTTATTTTGAATTAAGTAAAGCAGAAATTAGACCTTCAGAAATTAAAAAACTTGAGAATATTGCTCAACTTATATCAAAAGGAAAATTTAAAAAATATTTAATTTCTGGACATACAGATAATACAGCAACAGAAGAAACCAATCTTAAACTATCTTTTGAAAGAGCTAATACAGTAAAAAATTACTTATTAAATAAAGGTATTAACGCAGAAAGTTTAATAGTTAAAGGTTTTGGAGAACAATATCCTGTAGACACAAGTAATACAGAAGAAGGTAGAGTAAAAAATAGACGTGTAGAGGTAATTCCTGTAGAATAAACAATTCGTCATAAAAAATCTACAGTTCGGTGACTTAGTTTGTGAAAGCCTCATGTTTTGTTAGACATTTGAACTATCAAAAAACAACAAAACCGATTAATTATGAAAACTATTTACACACTTTTAATAGCTTTAATATTTACTTTAAATGTAAATGCTCAAACAGAAACAAAAGTAACTTCTAATGGTCAAAATATTACTGTTACCATACAAAACATTAAAAATGATAAAGGTAGTGTTATTTTGGGTCTACATACCGAAGACACTTTTATGAAAGGTCCTGGTATAAAAAACTTAAAGTCTAAAATAGAAAACGGACAAATAACCGTTACTTTTAAAAATGTTGAAGTTGGCACATACGCCATTATGGTTATGCATGACGAAAATGATAATAATCGTATGGATTTTGAAAATGGTATGCCATTAGAAAGTTACGGTATGTCTAACAATCCAATGTCTTATGGTCCGCCTCAATACCAAGATGCAAAATTTGAAGTAAACGATAAAGATTTAAGCTTTAATATTAGATTTTAATCAATAAACCAACCAACTCAATCAATCAAAAAACTAAAAAAGCGCTCTAAGTAGAGCGCTTTTTTTTGTGGGGAGAGCAGGATTCGAACCTGCGAAGACATAGTCAGCAGATTTACAGTCTGCCCTCGTTGGCCGCTTGAGTATCTCCCCAAAACCGTCGGCAAATATATTTAAGTTATTATTCTAAACAAAGTAAAATTTTAACCTTTTTTGTATTTATTTCAAATTAATTTGATTTTTAAGTAGTTACAAAAAAGCCTCAAGAAAGAATTGAGGCTTTTTTTAAGAACATCAAATCAATTAAAATGAATAAGTTAATACTCCTGCAAAACTTCTTGGATCTGTTTGGTTAATAAATCTCGTTCTGTATGCATTATAACCTATTTCGTCAAACACATTGTTCAATAAAACTCTAAAGTTCCAGTGTTGATCAAACTTGTATGCTACTTGAGCATTTACTAATGTATAAGAGTCTACATTAAATGGTTTTTGGTTTGGTACAATACCTTCATGCGTTACAGCTCCTGCGCTCCAATCATTAATTGGTCTTTCTCCTGTATAATATACTCCTGCTCCAACAGATAATCCTTCCAACTGTTGTTTAAAGCTATAGTTAGCATAAGCATTAAATGTATGCTTTGGTGTGTTTAGCGGTGAAGAACCGTAAACAAAAGATGTATGTTCTTTATACTGCGCATCTATGTAAGAGTAACCTGTAATCACTTCTAAATTTTCTAAAATACGACCACTTAATTCAACCTCAACACCTTGTCTTTGGTCATTTCCTCCTTTTTGATAGTAACCAGTTGCAACCCAGTTTTCATCATACACAGGAAGGTTGATATCTCTGTTATTGATTTTGAAATACGTCAAGTTAAAACGCAATCTATTATTTAACCAATTGGTTTTTACTCCTGTTTCAAATTGATCAAATCTTTCGTTACCTAATTCATTTCCATTAACATCTAAACGAGTTGCTGTTCTTGGATAAGAGCTATTAGTGTAAGAAGCAAATAAGTTAACATTATTAAATGGTGATACTATAATTCCTCCTAGTGGATTAAAAGCATCACTTTCTGTTGTTTCTGTTTCAGTAATTGTTTGCGTTTTACTATAACGTACTCCTAAAAATGTTTTTAACCATTTATTAAATGTAATAACATCTTGTGCTACAAAACCGATTGCTTTAGATTTTGCACCACCAATATTTACTGCAGAAAAACTTAAGTTATCAGGCAAAGTATGTGTATTTTCTGTAAAAACATCTATGGTATCTATTGCAGAAACACGTTGAGATGTTGTGCTAAAATTAGATGTACGATAATCAAATCCTACTTGAAAACTGTGCTTTAATTTACCTGTTTCAACCTCGTCACCTATTAAATCAAACTGTAATACGCTATTATCATCACTTCTTGTAGACACTGAATAGCCTCTTACCCTTTGATTGTAAATAGGATTTCCGTTAATGTCTTCTATTACGTTTCCTAAGCTAGTTCCTTTATCATCTAAATCCAAACTAGATTTATAAAAAGCTCCTTTTAAGCTTAATTTATCGGTTAATTTTCTGTCTAAACGAATTGCATAAGTTGCATTTGTAGTTAAGGATTTATCATTTTCATATCCTAAATACTGGCTATCAGGTAGATCATAGATAGCGTTTAAATCATTTCCGGCAAGGTTAACTGTTCCAACATCTGGAGTACGGCTATCTTCAAAATAATCCATTTCAAAAGTTAATGTAGTTTTCTCATCTGCCTTCCACTCAAAAGATGGATTGATATAAAAACGGTCACTAGATACATTATCCCTAAAGCTATCTGCACGCTCTAAAGCACCGTTAATTCTAAATGCTGTATTCTCAGATTTAGTTAATGGACCATACACATCAAAAGTAGTACGTGCTTGACCAAAACTACCTGCACGTAATGAAGCATTACCGCCAAAGGTGTACTTAGGTGTTTTTGTAACTAAGTTGATAACTCCACCAGGACTACCTAAATCTGTTGCTACACCTTGCGTAATAGATGCAGCTCCTTTTAATACTTGTATATTATCAACACCTTGCATGTCTGTTAATACTCCTACACCTCTAAAATCTGAATGTACTCTAACTCCATTTTTTAAGATAGGAATACCTCTAAACCCACGTGAAGACATACTTTCTCTCTTATTACCATACGTAGCAAACGTATATACACCTGGTACATTTTTAGTTGCTTCAGAAATGGTTAAATTACCTTGTTGCATAATTAACTTATCAGAAATTATAGAAATACTCTGTATTTGCTCATAAGGTGCTAATGGTAATCTGGTTAATGCTTCAATTTTATCAGGATGTTTAAAACGACTTCCAAAAACTTCAACTTCTTCTAAATCTGTATCACCTTTTAGTTGAAAATTAACTGTTAAAGTTTGATTCTCTTCTAAGTTTACTGTCTTAGTTTGAGCTACAAAACCTACGTAAGACACTTTTATATTATACGTTCCCTTTTGTAGATTTTCTAATGAATAATAACCTTCTTGATTTGCAGATGTTCCTTTAGATGTACCTTCTATGATCACATTTGCAAAAGGGATTATCTCATTAGTTTGACTAATAACTTGACCTTCAATTTTTGATTGAGCAATAGCAAATTGCGTAAACAAAATTAATAATAGAGTAATATTTTTTAACATAATTTATTTAGATTGATTTTAAATAATGCCGCAAATATATACCTGAAAAGTAACAAAACAAACTTTATTTAGACTAAATATAAATAATATTTATAATGATTTGAAAGTCAACAATCTAATTTATGTTAAAGTTTAAGCTATAAATTATGTAACTTAGTCCTAAATAATAATAAAATGAAAAAGGTAAGTTCAGTTGATGAGTATATTGAGAATCATCCAAAATTTTCTAATCAATTAATTGCTTTAAGACAGCTTTTAATTTCAACAGAATTAGAAGAACAAATAAAATGGAATGCACCAACCTACTCTATAAATGGGAAGAATGTAGTTGGATTAGGTGCTTTTAAAAATCATTACTGTTTATGGTTTTTTAATGGTGTGTTTTTAAAGGATGAAGCTAATGTGTTAGTTAATGCGCAAGAAGGAAAAACTAAAGCATTGAGACAAATGCGGTTTGAAGTGGATGATACAGTAAACTCTAATTTAGTTTTATCTTATGTAAAAGAGGCTATACAAAATCAAAAATTAGGTAAAGAGATTAAAGCTACAAGAACTAAAAAAGCAGATATTACTATTCCTACGGAATTAGAATTTGCTTTTAAAGAAGATAATAATCTTAAAGATGCTTTTGAAAAACTAAGTCCTTCTAAACAAAAGGAGTATTGTAATTATATAAGTGAAGCTAAACGAGAATCAACAAAAGTGAGTCGCTTAGAAAAAATAACGCCTATGATTATGGAGTTAAAGGGCTTACATGATAAATATAAAAATTGTTAATTTACATCGTGCTTTAGTTATGTGATATCTAATAATCTTTTGAAATGATATATAATAAAAAAAGGCAACCAACTTGGTTGCCTTTTTTTAAATATGTCGTAATAATTACTTTTTTTCTACTGATGGATTGTTTAATGTTTTACTCATTTCCATAGAAATAGCAGAACGATCAAACTTTAATTTACCAGACATAGTTTCTATAATACAGCTGTTATCTTTTTCATTAAGATCTACAACTTTACCATGTAAACCACTTTTAGTAATTACTTTATCACCTCGTTTTAATTCTGCAGCAAACTTTTTTTCTTGTTTAGCACGTTTCATTTGTGGTGCTATCATAAAAAAGTATACTACAGCAAACATTAAAATTATTGGTAAAAAACTTCCTATTTCTCCCATAATTATTGTGCCATAGGTAAGTTAGCTTTTTGTGCAGCATTTGGATCTGGCTTCACAAAAGCAGAGATTTTTACAGTTTCTCTTCCTGTTTTAGTGTTTGCAGTAACTGTTACTACTTTAGTTACTTTGTTTGTTCCTTTACCGTTAAATTTAACTGTAAACTTTCCTGATTCGCCTGGTGCTAATGGCTCTCTTGACCAATCTTTAGGAATAGTACATCCACAAGAACTTTTTACATCTGTAATTACTAATGGTGCTTCTCCTACGTTTTTGTAAGTAAACACAGTTTCTACAGGTGTACCAGAAGCTATTTCGCCAAAGTCATGCTCTGTTTTATCAAATTCCATTACAGGAAAAACGTTTGCTTTTGCATCTCTTTCTGCTGCAGCTGCAACATTTTCTGCATCAATTTTTTTTGTTGCATCTTCTTTACATGATGTAAATCCTACTAAGCAAATTGCACTTAATACAACTAGTACTTTTTTCATAATATAATTTTTTAATAGTTATTTATTGCCAAATTGGCTAAAGGGTTAAAATTTTAGAATGGTAAAAGTAAGAATATTTTTTTACTACATCAATCCTCTACCTACTTTATTTAGTTTTCCTTCGTTTTGGTATTCTTTTAGAAGTTTATCTAAAATACCATTTATAAATATGCTACTTTTTGGTGTTGAGTATTCTTTAGATATTTCTAAATATTCATTTATAGTTACTTTGGTTGGTATTGAAGAAAAGTGTAATAACTCGCATATTGCCATTTTTAGTAATACCATATCTAGTGATGCAATACGATCTCTGTCCCAATTGCTTGTTTTTCCTGTAATTTCTTCGCCTAACTTACTTTGATTTAGTAACGTCTTTTTAAATAATTTTATAGCGTATTCTTTGTCTTCTATATCTTTATATAGCTTTGGTGTTAAGGTTACAGGATCACTAGTTTCTTTAAGTTTTCTTAATAATTTAAGGATAAATGTATTTACTGTTGGTAAATCGTCTAACCATGTTAGATTTTTATCTTCTAGATAGTCGTAAAGCTTGTCGTTTGGTGCTATAATTTCTTTAAAGATATCTATTATAAAGTTTTTATCTTCTTTAAATGTAGAGGTCTTTGTTGACATGTAATCTTTGTACAGGTCACTGTTTTTAATTTCTTTGTAAAGTAAATCTACGTACTCGTTATCTAATTGCCAATTTGTTATTTTTCTGTCTTCTAATTGAACTTTTAGTCTTTCGTTATTAACGATTAATTGTAGTAATTGGTTGTTAATAAACTTTTTGTTTGGATTTTTATCTTCTTCTGTGGCTAGATGTTTTTTTTGTGCGGTTTCTAGATGATTTGTCGCTTTTTTATTGATTTCTATTAATAAAGACATTAATAGTAAATACAGGTTATACATATTGTCTATACTGTACAATAAAAACTTTTGATCTTTTGTAAAATCATCACTTTCTGTACCATTAAATGCAAATAGTGTTTGCATTACTTTTACACGAATATGTCTTCTTGTTAACATCATTACAAAGAACTTTTTGGGTTGTGCACTATTTAGTTTAAAATGCTTTTCTTGTTAAATTAAAAAAGGCGAAAGATTGGTTTCTTTCGCCTTGCAAAAATAATATAATTTATAGGATAACCTATTGTTGATTTTCTTTTTTTCTTGCTTCTATTCTACTTTGTGCAATATTTAAAGCAGCTTGATGTGTCGTGATATTATTAACATCTGCATTGTTTAAAATCTCAATAGTTGTATTGTATATGTTTTCTGTTTTGCGCATAATTTCTGTTTTGTCATAATTTTCTAATTCTGCGTAAACATTAATTATTCCTCCAGCGTTAATTAAAAAGTCTGGTGCGTAAACAATACCTTTTTCTTGTAGTAAACGACCGTGTTTAATCTCGTCTGCTAATTGGTTATTAGCTGCTCCTGCTACAACTTTTGCTTTTAATGTTTGGATAGTAGCATCGTTAATTGTTGCTCCTAATGCACATGGTGCATAAATATCTACTTCTTCTGCATAAATATTTTCACCTTTATAAATTGTTGCACCGTACTTTTTACTAATAGCTTCAAGACGCTCTTGGTTAATATCGTCTATAATTACTTTTGCTCCTTCTTGTACTAAGTGTTCTACTAAAGTTTCGCCAACATGACCAATACCTTGTACTATTACTTTTTTACCTTCTAATACATCCGTGCCAAATTTAAATTTAGCTGCAGCTTTCATCCCCATAAACACACCGTATGCGGTAATTGGTGATGGGTTACCTGCGCCTCCTTTTTCTTCAGAAATACCTGTTACGTATGGTGTTACTTCTCTTACTAAATCCATATCTGATGTTTCCATACCAACATCTTCTGCTGTAATATATTTTCCGCTTAGGCTATGTACAAACTCTCCAAAACGCTTCATTAATTCTGGTGTTTTTTGCGTTTTTGCATCACCAATAATTACTGCTTTTCCTCCACCTAAGTTTAATCCTGTAATTGCAGATTTAAAAGTCATACCGCGTGATAAACGTAGTACGTCATTAAGTGCTTCCCACTCGTTAGCATACTGCCACATTCTGGTTCCTCCTAATGCAGGTCCTAATACTGTATTATGTATCCCGATTATTGCTTTTAATCCCGTATCTTTGTCGTTGCAAAAAACAACTTGTTCGTGATTGTCAAAAGATAATTGCCCAAAAACAGGATCTGCTTTTTGTAATTGATTTGTATTGATTAATTCTGAAATCATTTTTTATTGATATTAATTTTAAACCTAGTCAAAATATAGATTTTATAAAATGACGGTGCAAAATTAGACTATAATTAATATATGAACAATTTTTTTAGTGTTAAAATACGAATTTGACAATATCATTTATTTCAATTATTAATTTCTTAATGAAAGAACTACAACATCTTAATAAATATTTTTACAAGTACAGAAGCCGTATTATTATTGGTATTTTTATAACTATAGCTTCTAAAGTCTTTTCGGTTTTTGTCCCAAAATACATTGGATCTATAATCGATGTGGTTAACCAACAGCTTCAAAATGAAAATATAAATGAAGCACTATTTAAAAGTACACTTCTTAAATACATTTTAATTATTGTTGGTGCTGCTGCATTTTCGGGTATTATGACCTTTTTAATGCGTCAAACTTTAATTAACGTTTCTAGATTTATAGAAGCCGATTTAAAAAATGAAGTCTACCAACAGTATCAAAGACTATCGCTTAATTTTTATAAGAAAAATAGAACTGGAGATTTAATGAATCGTATTAGCGAAGATGTTGGTAAAGTACGTATGTATGTTGGTCCTGCCTTAATGTACAGTATTAACACCTTAACGCTTTTTGTGGTTGTTATTATTTTTATGTACCGACAATCGCCAACGTTAACAATGTACACCTTAATACCATTACCAATTTTATCGGTTATTATCTATAAAATAAGTTCAGAAATACATAAAAGAAGTACCGTTGTACAACAGTTTTTATCAAAACTATCAACGTTTTCTCAAGAAACATTTAGCGGAATTTCAGTAATTAAAGCCTACGGAATAGAGCCACAAACCTATACCAATTTTGAAGATTTAGCCGAAACTAGTAAACAAAAACAACTAAGTTTGGTACGCATTCAAGCGTTTTTCTTCCCGATGATGATTTTACTAATTGGATTAAGCAACATCGTAGTAATCTACTTTGGCGGTAAACAATATATGGCTGGAGAGATTACTTTAGGAACCATTTCTGAATTTATCATGTACGTCAATATGCTAACTTGGCCAGTTGCTACTGTTGGTTGGGTTACTTCTATTGTACAAGAAGCAGAAGCCTCTCAAAAAAGAATAAACGAGTTTTTAAAGACCGAACCTGAAATTAAAAACAACAATCCAAAACCTTCTACTATAAAAGGTGATATCGAATTTAAAAACGTGTCCTTTACTTATGATGATACTAACATACAAGCCTTAAAAGATGTAAGTTTTAAAGTAAATTCTGGCGAAACGCTAGCAATAATTGGTAAAACAGGATCTGGTAAATCTACCGTTTTAGATCTGGTTGGAAGGTTATATGATGTAGAAAAAGGAGAAATTAGTATAGACCAAAATCCAATAGAACAACTTAACTTAAACAGTTTAAGAAACGCAATTGGTTACGTGCCACAAGACGCCTTTTTATTTAGTGACACTATAAATAACAACATAAAATTTGGTAAAGAAAATGCTACTGATGAAGAGGTTATTGAAGCTGCAAAACAAGCACAAGTCCATAAAAATATTATCAAGTTTAATAAAAAATATGATACTGTTTTAGGCGAACGTGGTATTACATTATCTGGCGGACAAAAACAACGTGTGTCTATTGCCAGAGCATTAATAAAACAGCCACAAATAATGTTATTTGATGACTGTTTATCTGCTGTAGATACAGAAACAGAAGAAAAAATATTAAATAATCTTAAAAAAATAACCGAAGGAAAAACCTCTATTATTGTTAGTCACCGTATATCTGCAGCAAAAAATGCACATAAAATTATAGTATTAGACAACGGTAAAATTGTTCAATCTGGCACACACGATCAGCTTATAAACACAGATGGTTACTACAAAGAGCTATACTTAAAGACAACCAAGTAAAAAGATTTGCATGAAATTGTTGTGACATTCAACTTTTTTTTTGATTTTTGGTTTAGAAATTTTTAACAAACACAACTCATATTATGAATAACGAAATGATGGAGAAAGAGGAAATTTTTTCTAAAGTACTTAGAGCAGGAAGACGTACTTATTTTTTTGATGTAAGAGCTACTAAAGCAGACGATTATTATTTAACCATTACAGAAAGTAAAAAGTTTACTAACGACGATGGATCATTTCATTACAAAAAACATAAAATCTACTTATACAAAGAAGATTTTAGCGAATTTAACACCATCTTAAAAGAAATGACCGATTATATCGTGAATGAAAAAGGTGAAGAAGTAATTAGCGAACGTCATCAAAAAGACTTTAAAAAAGAATACAATACAGAACAAGTTACTTCTGAAAGTGCAGAAAGCAGATTTACAGACGTAGACTTTGACGATATTTAAGATAACTTAACTACTCTAACTTAAAAGGCGCTTTTTTAATTTTAAAAAGCGCTTTTTTTATATCTTACTTTTTAAGATTTTTCGCTTTGCTCTGAATGACAATCACATTCTAAAAAAGATTCTTTTGTCATTCAGAAGGAAGTATGACTGATGAATCTGCAAATAAAGCAATCACTATAATAGATTCTTCGCTTTCACTCTGAATGACAATCTTAATCTTAATACTTAAATCTGTTATCCAGAAGGCTGTGTGCTAAACTTAGTCGAAGTGAAACACGACTAATATCTTTTCATTGTATTTTTTGATTTAAAAAATTCCAATTTGGATTAAAACTGCTTATCAAATTTTCTTTCTTAACTCTACTCTTTCCTTTTATTTCTTTCTCTCTTTTAATTGCGGCTTCTATTTCAGTAAAATGTTCAAAATAAATTAAAAAGAAACACTTATACTTAGCTGTAAATGACTTTGAAAAAGGTAATGGGTTATTATGGTAATGTAATCTTTCAACTAAGTTTCTAGTAACACCTGTATACAATACTGTTTTATTCTTATTTGTTAGTATATAAACATAATAATTATGTGTTCCTAAAGGTTTCAATATTTAAGATTTTTTGAATCTGAATTTACTTTTATTAATTTAAAGATACTTTATTAAAAAACACCTTTGTCATTCAGAAGGAGGAACGACTGATAAATCTACAAATAAAGCAATCACTATAATAGATTCTTCGCTTTCGCTCTGAATGACAGTCACTTCCTGAAAAAGATTCCTTTGTCATTCAGAAGGAAGTATGACTGATAAATCTACAAATAAAGCAATCACTATAATAGATTCTTCGCTTTCGCTCTGAATGACAGTTGCATATCTTATTAAAACTACTTTAAGTATTTTTAACTTACACTAGTCCCATTTGGTACTTTTTGTTCTGGATTAAGTAAAAACACATCTTTTTCTTTTACTGCACCAACAACTAAACACTCGCTCATAAAATTAGCAATCTGTTTTTTAGGAAAATTTACAACAGCTACAATCTGTTTATTAAGTAAATCTTCTTTATTATAAATTGTGGTTATTTGAGCAGACGTTTTTTTAACACCTAAACCTCCAAAATCAATTTTTAATTGAAATGCAGGGTTACGTGCTTCAGGAAAATCTTTAACCTCTATGATGGTTCCTATTCTTAGATCTACTTTTGTAAAATCTTCAAATTGAATAGTATTACTCATAAATATCTATTTCAATGTTTATCTTTGCAAGATAATTGTTTACTCATGAAAAAATTAATTTTTCTACCTCTATTTTTCTTCACAGTACTTCAACTTTCAGCTCAAAATAAATATGAGCAAGAGTCTAAAATTTCGTTTACAAACGTACCTGAAAAAGCCAGGTTATTTGTATCAAAAATCATTCAATCTAAAAAAGTAAAATGGTATAAAGAGCAAAGCAATAACGGGATTAGCTTTGAAGCAAAATCTAAATTTAAAGGTAAAAAATACAGTATCGAATTTGACACTAACGGAACAATTGAAGATATTGAAATTGAAAAAAAATGGAATGATCTACCAAAAACCATTCAACAAAACATTATAAACTCTTTACAAAACACTTTTATAAAGCATAAGATTAGAAAGATACAAATTCAGTTTTCTGCTGAAGAAAAAGACCTAATCAACTATTTTAAAGATGATGTTAAAAATAATATTACGGTTAAATATGAAATAGTTGTAAAAGGAAAATCTGATTCTGGAAAACATCTTTTTGAGCTTTTATTTAATCACACAGGACAATTAGAAGCTACGTCTAAAATTGTGTTTAGAAACACTGATAATATCGAGTTTTAATGAAAAAACGTTATGCTTTTTTAGTTATATGTATACTTGCTATTTCGGTTAGTTTTGGTCAAAACAGATACCAAGTTGGTACGTTACCTACACTAAACATTAGTAAATCTTTAAACAATAATTGGCAGTTAAATTTTAAATCAGAATTTAGGCAATTATTTAAAGAAGGCATTACCAACAGCACCCAAAATTCTGGTTACGATTACGTACATACAGACGCAGCTTTTGTAGTCTCTAAAAAAGTGGGATTAAACAATAAATTGGCTGGTGGTTTTTTACTTAGATTTACCAATAAAGACGTTATTAAACGTAGTATACAACAATTTACTATTATAAATACTTTAAGCAATTACCGTTTAGGACATAGATTTGCATCCGATCAAACTTTTGAAAGTGATCAAGATATGCAATTAAGACTTAGATATCGTTTAACTTTTGACTTGCCTTTAAACGGTCAAACCGTAGATGCGCAAGAATGGTATTTTAAAATAAGTAATGAATACTTAAATATTTTTGAAGGTAAGGATTACGATTTAGAATTAAGATTATCGCCTAATTTTGGCTATGTTTTTACAGATAATAATAAACTAGAACTTGGTTTAGAATACCGTACTAACGACTTTGTTAATAATAATAATAATAATAATACCAGAAACAGATATTGGTTAACTATTGGTTGGTATTTAAGTTTATAATTGTTAATCTGTACATTACTAATGTATTAGTAGTCAAAGGATCTTTAATTAAGATTATTATAATATTGATTTTTCAGCCATGCATCACTTCAACTACGCTTAGTGAACAGTTTGAATAAGGACAAAACATGTTATTTAGATTCCTCTTTTCGCAGAAATTTTATTTACAAATAATCCAAAGGACTTTTAATTTTATGCTTAGAAAGATTAGTTACATTGGTGTAAACCTGAGTAGTTTTAATGCTATAATGCCCCAATAATTCTTGAATAAACCTAATATCTGCGCCACTTTCTAAAAGATGTGTAGCGTAGCTGTGTCGTAAACCATGTATACCAATACGTTTGTTAATTCTGGCTTTTTTCATTGCGGTTTTAAAAATACTTTGCACGCTTCTGGTCGAATATTTTCCGCCGTATTGACCGTTAAATAAATAATATTCTGGTTTATATTTTTGGTAGTAATCACGCATTTCTTCCAAAATACTTTCGGGTAAATTTACTACTCGGTCCTTTTTTCCTTTTGCTCCTTCTACTCTAACCATCATATTTTCGCTATCAATATCGGTTATTTTAAGATTAGTCACTTCGCTTAGGCGTAACCCCATACCATAAACCAGTTTTAAAATAAGCAGATGTTTTTCATTTTTAACTTGTTTAAATAGTCGTTTTATTTCGTTTTTAGATAAATGTTTAGGTAATGTAATTGGCTTTTTAGGTCTAGGTATATCAAAAAACATTTTTGGTTTATGTAATACTTGCTCATAATAAAATTTAATAGCATTAATCTTTCCATTAAGTTTTCGTTCTTTCATTTTATCATGCTCTAAACAAAATAAAAAGTAGGATTTTAGTTTTTCTGGAGTAAGCATATTTACATCATAATTTTTTATCAATTTAAGTAAATGTGCAAACTCATAAAGATAGGTTTTTATGGTGTTTGGGCTATATGCTTTAAGTTTAAGTAACTGATGAAAATTTATAAATGCTTCTTGATTATTTGGATGAATTTTTTGCAGATAACCAACAGATTTGTCTTTACTTGGTAGCTGTAACGCTTCTCTAACCGAAGTACCATCTATCATGTACCAGCATTTTTGAGTCTTACTCCATTTTGCAGAAGGAAAACGCTTTTTAAGTTGATTTATAAGCGTTGAGGAGTATGGAAACTTAATCCAAATAACATCTTTGTCATTGTGTTTACCAAATTGAAATGAATAATTACTTAAAATCAAAACCTGCGTAATTTGTATATCTATTTATCAAAAATAAAAAATAATTTTAATTAGATATACCAATTACGCAATTAATTTAAAATCTTCTCATCTACTGTAAACAATAAGCTTTTAAAATATTTATATATATAGATTGAATATTTATTTTATATTTAGTATTATTGCGTATATATAAGTGTTGTAGCCAATTTGAAAAATGACCTCGGATTTGAGATTTAGACCGGCAAAATATGAAGATTGGAAACTGACTTTTGAGTTTAAAAAAGATGGACTGAAAAGTTACGTGGAAAAAATTTGGGGCTGGGACGAAAAAATCCAAAAGAAAATGCACAAGGATAATTTCGACCCTAAAAAAACCGAAATAATCCAATCGGAAAACAACGAAATCGGATATTGGACAATTCAAACTTCTGAATCGGAAATCTATCTTGAAAACTTGATTCTTGGAAAGGAATTTCAAAATAACGGATTTGGAACAAAAATTATGGATTCGATTATCCGAAAATCGGAAAAAGAAAAAAAATCAATCGGATTAAGGGTTCTGAAAGAAAATAAAAGAGCAAAGAAGTTCTATGAGAAATTAGGATTTGAAAAAATATTGGAATCTGAAAATCACTATGAAATGAAAAAAACTGGCTACAACAATGTATAACCGCAATTACGGCGGATTCGACTACGTCCGAATCCACTCGGAATTGCTAACGTCTGTGTTTAACCGAAAAATTTGCGTACTTTAACCCGTAACTGACGGTTATACGAGACCGTTGGCAACAAGCTGAAAAACGAACTCAACGAAAAAAAATGAACTCAAGAACAATCGAGAAAAATATTGGAAAACCGACAAAAATCGATTGGAAAAAACCGAAAGCAATTGGTAGTTCATCATTTTATCTAAAGTCTTTTAAAGCAAAAAATAATTCGACGGAATTTATAAAAGAAAACTCTAAATGTAGTTTTGAAAAATATTCAGGAGGAATTCTTTTAAGGTCAAATTTGTCTAATAAAACAAGTGCGTTGACAATAAAAGAATCGGAAATCGAATACATAAAATTAATACGTGGAAAAGAAAGTGTTGAACCTCTGACTTTATCACCAATGTGGATTATGTTGAAATTAGGAGTTTCTAAATTGATTGCAAGATATTTTAGAATTGTGCTTGGAGAATATTCAATCGACGAAATGAAATTAAAAATCGAGACCGAAAATCAAATTATGGAATTCACGCAAAACGGATATATATTTGAGAGACAATTGAGTTTCTTTAAAAACCTGAATTACGGAGAAAAATTAATAATTGAAATGAACGAATAAAATAAAAATCGGAACGAAAAAAAGAAAGCCAGTTGCCAACACCGTATATAATTTATTGCTAGTTATAGCCTACTTACGAAAATCCTCGCGGATTTTCTATTCGGTTTTTATTTGCTAAATTACGTGCTAAACCACGCAACAAACCATATACAAACACGTTGTAGCCAATACGACCAACACACAGAAAACCAAGAAATGTTAGACCAATCCTTCTCTTACGAAAATTTCAGAATCTTACTTGATGTAGAGAATAGAAAAGGTCGTTACCTCGAAGATAAAGCTTTTTTTGATTCGGATATTTTTAAAAAATCAAGAGATGTTTCAAAATTAATCATTGATAAAAACCAAGAAATTAGGGACGAATCATTCAAGGTCTTTTCAATAAAAATCATTAAGAATAGAGATTACACAAAATTAAACAAACTAAAAGAAGAAAAACAGGAGCTAAAAAAAACAAGGGAAGAAATTCTTCAAAAGATTCTAATTGAAATTGCTCGAAAAACGGACATTGAAGATTATGAATTGAAAATAAAAAAAGGACAAATAAAATGGGGAAGTCAGTTATACGAAATTGAGCATAATCCTGAAAATTATTTTGTAACCAAACAGTTACAGCGAAATATTTATAAGACTTTTAAAGTTAAACAATCCAGTCGCAAAACTATTATAGACCAATTACGACTTTTATTAGATGATGGATTTCCTAAAATAATTATTAGAACAGATATTAAAAAGTTTTACGAATCTATTCCTCACAAGGAACTTTTAGAAATAATTGAAGAGAACAGCTTGTTAAGTTATCCTTCAAAAAAAATAATTAGACGTGTTTTAAATCAATATTGGAACATTTTAATTGCAGACGGTTCAAAATCAACAACAGATGAACGTCAAGGTATACCTAGAGGAATCGGATTTAGTGCCTATTTGTCTGAACTTTATTTAAGAGGTTTTGACAAAAAAATTAAATCTCTGAGCAATGTATCCTACTATACAAGATATGTCGATGACATTATTATAATTATCACGCCAAATCACAGAAAAGAAATTAGAAGTAAAACATCATACATAAATAACATCAAAAACATTTTATTGACTTCTACTAAATTAGGACTCAACACCAACAAAACCGAGGTTTTAAACTTAACAAAAGAGAATAAAGAAAGGAAAATCTCACAGAGTTATGACTTAACATATTTAGGGTATAAATTTAAATTGAGTTACACTAAAAAAACAGAAACAAAAGGCGAGAAAACCGTAACAAAAATTACCAAAGACAAACTTCAAGTGTTTATGTCTGATGATAAACTTACTCGCTATAAAAATAAAATAAACGCATCTTTTTCTGATTATAGTTCTGACATAATAAAATATGCTAGTGCGAAAAACACAACAGAAAGAATGTTATATAAAAGGCTAAAATTTTTAACCAAAAATCATCAATTATTTAGACGAAAAAGTAATGTATTTATAGGGATTTATTTTTCAAATGAATTCCTAACTGAACCCTATACTGATTTAATAGAATTGGATAACTATTTAAAACAAAAAATATCTACTCTACCCGTATCAACTAATTCAAAAATTAGAGCAAAACTAGATACCTTATCATTTGAAAAAGGTTTCAGAACAAAGAAGATTGTTCGTTTCAATATTGACTCTTTTAAAAATGGTAAAATGACTAAAATCTGGAAAGGACTATAACTTATGCGAAAAAAAGTTCCAATTTCATACTCAAAAGAAAGAGTAGTATTATCAGATGTTTTACCATATGAAACGCCTGTAACATTTTCAAATAGATATTTCTATAAATATTTACTTAAACGTAAAAAAAGTGAGTCTAATTATAGTTTTAAAGATAAACATAACAAAGCCTATTCAGAAATAGAGTGGATTTTATTTAATGTTAAAGAAAAAACTACACCATTTAGTTTTAACATTACACATAAAAAAAATGACTTTAGACAACTGTGCGTAATTCATCCAGCCAATCAAAGGAAAATGGTTGAATTTTATGACAAGTATAAGGAACTCATAATTTACTATTGTTCTTTAAGCCCTTTTTCAATTCGTAGACCTTCTAAAGTTGCTAATTTCACTTTCTATAACGATGTTCTTCATAAAAAAAATGAAGACAAAGATTTACAACATTCTCAAATCGAGCAAGAAGATAGTGAATACGAAAACTTAAAATCATTTTTCAGTTATAGAAAGTATAGCAATATCCATAAATTTTACGAGTCCTATCAATTCCACAGAAGTGAAAAAAAATATAATAAACTTTTAAAAATTGATGTTACAAAATGCTTTGACAGTATATATACACATACTATATCTTGGGCAGTTTTTAATAAAAACATTGTCAAAACCAATATTGAGTCTTCACTTTCAACTTTTGGAGGAGAATTTGACCGTTTAATGCAAGACCTAAACGCAAATGAAACTAATGGAATAATTATTGGTCCTGAATTTTCACGAATTTTCTCTGAATTAATCCTTCAACAAATTGACATTGACATTTATGAAAAATTAAAAACACGTGATAAAAATGGAAAAGAATTAATACATAAAGTTGATTATGAAATTTTTAGATATGTAGATGATTATTTTATTTTTTACAACTTAGAATCAGATTTAGATAGAATATCGGAAACTTTCAAATTATCATTAAAGAGATATAAAATGTATCTCAATGATAAAAAATCAATTCAATATTCTAAACCAATCATAACAGAAATCAGTATTGCAAAACAAAAAATAAATGACCTATTTAATAATCATTTACTTTTAAAAGAAAAGGATAAACAAGAAGACGATGAGGAAATAAAACCAATTTTGTATTTCAGTTCAAACAATGTAATTACACGCTTTAAATCAATTATAAAGCAATCTGAAGTTGATTACAAAGATATAATGAATTATACTTTAGCTGTTCTTGATAACAAAACGAATAAACTAATCAAGAAATTTAAAAAGCTTCAAGAGGAAGACGAAGAAATTTCAAAGAAAACTCAAAAAGAATTCGAGACAGGATTTTTAGAAATTTTAGATGTAACATTTTTTCTTTATTCGGTTTCTCCTAAAGTTAACTCTACAATAAAAGTTTGTCTAGTAATTGACAAGATTACCAGCTTTCTTAAAAAAAATAAAACTAACGAATACAAAGAACCATTCACATCTAACTCAAAACATAATATTCTAAAGAAAATATCAGATGAAATAAACTTAATACTTCAAAAGAACAAAACAAAAAAAGAAACACAAATTGAAACACTTTATTTACTGATTGCTTTAAGTCGACTAGGAAGAGAATATCGTTTAAATTTTAAGCTACTATGCTCTTATCTAAATATCAAGATTCATAAGGATAATTCACTAGATTTTCTCAATGAATTAAATTATTTTTCGATTACAGTCCTATTATTCTATATAAGAGATATTAAAATCTACCAACCTATATTAAAAGAGTTAAAAAAGACAATACTGGAAACATTTAAAGTTTGTAAAATAACAGGATGGAGAGATAAAACAGAATTGGTTTTATTATTAATGGATATATTAACTTGTCCTTTTTTAAATAATAAATTAAGTAAAGAGGAAAAAGATAGTCTTAACTCTGACATTTCTGGTGTTTATAATTCAGCTATTTCACCTATGCATAATCCAGAAGATTATTTATTTACATTGAAAAAAAGTTTAGAACAGTTTAAAACAAATAAATCATTACATAAAATAGAAAAAAATATTATTTTTAGAGTTATTGGTAATTATGAAAAATATGTAACCGAATTACAAAAATCTATTTGGCAGAGACAAAATATTTACAATCTAGAGGCTAAATTTGTCAATTCTATTATATCATTTAAAGAAAATTTTGATAATCATATCAACAAATACGAATATAAATTAAAGCTTCTCAAAGAAGTCGGAATAAACAAGAATAGGATAGCACTTATTGAACAAGAAAAATATTGGTTTACAAAATGGACTAATTTTGATTTTGGTCTAGAGCTTCAAGCAAAAAGAAGTCAAGAAGTGTATTAAAGCATACCGTAACTGACAGCTAGCAATAGCAACACACACAAACGGTGTAAGTAAACTCTACAGCTGAGTTCTTACTAAAAAGTAGTCTGAGTCAGGGACTACTTTTAATATTAACACTTAAAAGTACTGGCTACAACAATGTATAAAAATAATAGCGGTTTAATCGCTAAAACGAAAGTAAGTAAATATAAAAAAGGTCAGTGTTTAACCGAAAAGTTAGTGCGTGAAAATCCGCTACTATTCTTATACTAGACCGTTGGTTGCAATAGCGGAATTAAAAACTAAACGTAAAAATCGTGTGAATTCCGAGCATTGAAAACAACGGAACTTTGCGCAAAAAAATATAACAGAAACTGAATTTAATACTAGAAACCAAAACGTAACGCTGAATTGAAAAATGTAAAACGGAACTGTGCGCAGAAATCAACTTGAGCGGAATTTAAAAAACGTGAATTGATC
>NZ_JAYMEE010000070.1:143275-145443 GCF_037029245.1 Mesoflavibacter sp. CH_XMU1422-2
TAACTTAATTATAACTGCAACCAACAATGTATAAATTCAATTGCGGCTGAATTTCCTACGGAAATTCATTGCAATTTTCTATCTTTCAGTTTCAATCGGAAAATCGTGCCGATTTTCC
The DNA here is from genome assembly GCF_037029245.1 of Mesoflavibacter sp. CH_XMU1422-2. Lineage (NCBI taxonomy): Bacteria > Pseudomonadati > Bacteroidota > Flavobacteriia > Flavobacteriales > Flavobacteriaceae > Mesoflavibacter > Mesoflavibacter sp. CH_XMU1422-2. The sequence goes on from NZ_JAYMEE010000070.1 coordinate 143,394, forward strand.
GCAACTGAAATTTATACGCTAACGTTGTAAGCAATTTGACCAAAACCAATGAAAAAGTATTTAATCTTACTTATTTTAATTTCAAATTTTTGTTTCGGACAATCTGAATCAAGACAAAATTTTGTCATAACATTAAATGTTCCAGATTATGAAAGAAACAATAATGAATCCTTTAAAAAAATTGCGACTGAAAACAAGATTAAGAGAATCAAATTTTATGAGGAAAAAGAATTGGTAACAGATTTGATTTTTGACAAAGAAGGTAACATAATAGAAGCTACGGACAAATCTAACAAAGTTATTAGCAAAACAAAGTTTGAGTTTGACAAACAAAACAGGCTAACTAAAATTTCCTTTTTTACACCAAACGGAGATTTTAAATATGGTTATGAATACAAATTTGATGGACCATATAAAACTGAATTTGAAATAGGAGATACAATTCCAAAGAGAAGAACAATCGAATTGAAAGATGAAAATATTACAATAAATTCTGATTATAACGAAAAAAAGGAATGGGAATTAAGTAGTGTTACATTCCTAAATAAAGATAAATCTTACGATAGAGAATTGAGATATAATGACAATGGACTTTATTCAGAATTTAAATATTACTATAATCCAAAATTAAAAAAAGGAGGAACGAGGGAAATCAAATATTTTAAAGGAATAAAGTTGAGCGAGGAAGAGTATTCTGCTTATAAAACAGACGAAAAGGGAAATAGAATTGAGAACTTTAATCCAAATAATTTAGAAACTATCTCAACTCGAAAATACAATGAAAATAATCAAGTACTTGAGACAAAATATTACACAAAATCTGAATATTTCGAGTACGGAGCTAATGGATTGGTAAAAACTAAAACAATAGAAGACAGAAATGGAACAACAGTACTGAATTTTTTCTATGATAATTCATTGCCAAAAAAAATAGAGAAAGTTAATGGAGATAATAAATTGACTTTTAAATACGAATATGAATACTTTAAATAAAAACTGCTTACAACAATGGCTATAAGTAATTGCTCGTTCTCGCCTACTTCTGAAAATCCTCGCGGATTTTCAGTTTGGTGTGTACTTGCAAAGTTAAGTGCTAACACACGCAACTACTCATAGCCGAGACCGTTGGCGTGCATTAAAGCGGAACCTAAAAAAAATACTTTATAATTTGGAAAAAGTTATCTTTTAAGTTAACTTTGTAGTATGATTAGAAAAATAATATTCTTTGAAACACACTTCATTGAATTTTATCAAAAACAAAACACTAAAGTAAAAGGAAAGATTCAATACGCATTTGAACTACTTAAACAAGTGGAAAGAGTGCCTGAAAAGTTTCTAAAACATTTGACGGGAACAAACGGACTTTATGAAATCCGAATTGAATACCAATCAAATATTTACCGAATATTTTGCTGTTTTGACAAAGATCAATTAGTAGTGCTTTTCAATGGTTTCCAAAAGAAAACTCAAAAAACACCGAAAAAGGAACTCGAAAAGGCTAAAAAATTAATGAAATCGTATTTTGAACAAAAAGACAAAGGAAATGGATAAATATAAAAACATAACGGATTTCGAGCAACTGATTGAAGTTGAGTACGGAAAAATCGGAACTGAACGCAGAAATAAATATGAGGAAAATGCTCAAATGTTTATTATTTCCGAAATGCTAAAAGATGCACGAAAAGAAGCGAAAATGACACAAGAGCAGTTAGCCGAAAAAACTGGAACGAAAAAAAGTTATATTTCTAAATTAGAGAATGCTAAAGGAAATATTCAACTCTCGACCTTAATCCGAATTTTTGAACAAGGATTGAATAAACGAATTGGATTAACATTTCTCTAAAAAAATAACGACACGCCAACAATGGCTATAAGTAATTGCTTGTTCTCGCCTACTTCTGAAAATCCTCGCGGATTTTCAGTATGGTGTGTACTTGCAAAGTTAAGTGCTAAACCACGCAACTACTCATAGCCGAGACCGTTGTAGGTAATTTGACAACCCAAGAAACTGAATGGAAAACTTAATTGGAGCAATTGTCTTTTTAATAGT
>NZ_JAYMEE010000071.1:0-628 GCF_037029245.1 Mesoflavibacter sp. CH_XMU1422-2
GAAATTCATTGCAATTTTCTATCTTTCAGCTCAATCGGAAAATCGTACCGATTTTCCGCAACTGAAATTTATACGCTAACGTTGGCAAACATTTAACTGAACCATATGAAAATCATTCTTTCATTATTGACCATAACATTTTTAGTCTTATTTGGACAAAACACAAAAACTGAATTGGTCGGAACTTATTACTCAGTTGACAATGAGTTCGAAAGATGGTCGATTATTGAATTACAAGCAGACGGAACTTTTAAATACAAATACGGACTTAGTGCTTGTCAAGCTGAAATAACTGGAACTTACTCTGTTGCTAACAAAAAAATCAGATTTAAAAATGACCGAGAATACACCAAAAAATATTTACAATCTGAACGAGATTCAATAATAAAATCTGACTCAACTTTTATTGGAATAGGAATTCCAGTATATCCCGATTTGAGTTTAACTGAATGGAAAATAAAAAAGAGTGGAATAAAGCCAATGTCGGAAATTGATTGTGGATGTATAATTGAGAATGGAAAACACAAGAAAAGATAAAAACGATTTGCCAACAAAGAACTGAGGCAATAAACAAGTAAAATATTAATTATTTATTGCTAGAGTACTTCTATGTTCACCATTGTAAGGC
>NZ_JAYMEE010000072.1:0-602 GCF_037029245.1 Mesoflavibacter sp. CH_XMU1422-2
AGTATAATCTGAAGTATCAATATCTGTTTCGCTAAATATTTCTTGAGATAAAATGTTATATAACTTAACAGATGTTATGTTGTGTAACTTAGGGTTATTAATAATAATACTTGATTGACTGTTGTTGTAATATGTATTAATGTCTTGAACAATTACATTATCTTCAATACTAAGAGTAGAAGAAGTACTAAATACCATAGAGAAACGATCTAGATATTCGCCAGCAGGTAAGTTAATAGTAAAATCGTTGGCTCTAATATCATGATATGTACTTGTTGCATTATCAAAGATATAAATCTCTAAATTATCAGGAACATTTTCTAAAGCATCAATAGTAAAAGTATTGTTACCACTATCATCAGTATGTATACCAATAGGTAGTACGGTATTAACATCGATAACATCAGTCCCTTGAATAATGTATTTATTACCTTCAATCATCCAATACATATCATCCACTTGGTCTTCATTATTAACACCATCATATCCCCAATCTTCTCCTGCAGTAGCATGAGAATCTTGAGTAACTAATAGTTGTCTATGTATACCATTAACAGTATTAATACCAAGTCTAATTTTTAAACGGTTATCAATATTGTATG
>NZ_JAYMEE010000073.1:0-901 GCF_037029245.1 Mesoflavibacter sp. CH_XMU1422-2
GCCTTACAATGGTGAACATAGAAGTACTCTAGCAATAAATAATTAATATTTTACTTGTTTATTGCCTCAGTTCTTTGTTGGCAATAGTTTTTTACTTCTCAACTTAGATAGGTCAATTACAAGATGAATTATAATAGTTCACAATTGCCTCTAAATCCTCTTTTTTAAAGTCTTTGTTTTTAATTTTATTTTGTAAGATTGGACAATCTTTAAAATATTTTGAAGCTCGTTTTTTAAAAGACTTTGTTAGACTTGTTTGGTTAAACACTTCTGGTTTTTCACCTTCTTTAAGAAACATGATTTCATTGTGATTAAAAATGTAAAAAGGTGAATATATAGGTTTGCTGTTTGGTACATTAGGATCAGAAGGAAACATTATACCTCCACCTCTTTGAACTGAAACGGTTCTGCCAACCAATTGCATTTTACCATCTATAATTAATTCAGCAAAACCTAGTTTGGTTTGCTTATTATTTAGATATATTGGAATGTATTTTGCTTTCTTTGTTTTTGTAATTTTTTTACCATTCTCTTTTTCTTGAGATTTAATTGTAAAGATGATATAGTCAACTTCTTCAGGAATATATTTAGATTTTTTTCCATTTTTATTAGTTCTGAATTTAACTTTTTCTTTTTTTAGATTAATATCCTTACTCATCATAGTTAAGTTTGCCTCTCCTTTAAGAACAGTGCCATTTTTTAAGTAAATCTCTGCATTTGTCCATCCATATTGTGCCGATAATTGTAAAGGAAAAATTAAAATTATTAGGATGAATAGTATTTTTTTCATGTTAAGTTGATTTGTCATAATTGTTGCCAACGTTAGCGTATAAATTTCAGTTGCGGAAAATCGGCACGATTTTCCGTTGAAGCTGAAAGATAGAAAATTGCAATGAATTTC
>NZ_JAYMEE010000008.1:0-810 GCF_037029245.1 Mesoflavibacter sp. CH_XMU1422-2
ACTTTGTTCTGAATTTAACGACTAATCAATTGAGCGAATTTAAAAGAGAAATAGGATTTTACGAAAACCACTTTAAAGATTTCTATTTAAAACAGTCGCTCGTTGTTCGTAAGAAAATTGACTGGACACTTTTACTTTTGAGAAATACTCGAATTGTTCCAGAAAAATTTTTAAAAAACCTTACGAATACTGACGGACTTTGGGAAGTGCGAATTTCAGCAGGAAATGGAATATTCCGAATTTTTTGCTTTTTCGACAAAGGGAATTTAATAATTCTGTTGAGCGGATTTCAAAAGAAAACGCAAAAAACACCCAAGAAGGAAATTAAAAAAGCGGAACGATTAAAAAAGGAATATTATGAAAACAGATAAAAAAATTACATCCTTTGATGACCATTTGGACGAGCAGTACGGAAAAATCGGAACTGAATCTCGTGATGAATTTCAAGAAGAATTTGAAACATTTAAAATTGGAGTTTTAATTCAAGAGGCGAGAAAAAAACAACATTTGACCCAACAACAGCTTGCCGAAAAAGTTGGAACTACTAAAAACTATATTTCTCGAATCGAGAATAACGCAAGTGATATTCGACTTTCGACTTTGATGCGAATTATCCGAGAAGGATTAGGCGGAAGTCTGAAATTATCAATGGATATTTAACAACTGAATAATAAGTACTACTGGCAACAATGTGTATAATTCATTGCTAGTTATAGCCTACTTACGAAAGTCCTCGCGGACTTTCTATCTGTGATTTATTTGCTAACTTTAATGCTTAAACACGCAACGAAATCATACACAAAACCGTTG
>NZ_JAYMEE010000074.1:0-659 GCF_037029245.1 Mesoflavibacter sp. CH_XMU1422-2
TGCAGATTGGCAACACGTACGTAGTACCGGTTCTTTACTTCCTGGGGAAGGATTTACTATGAAAGGTGTGGCTAACACTTCTGGCAATGTGACTTTAGAACAAAATTACACCTATCAAGGTAAACCTAATAATGGTGATATTACTTTAACTATTACTGCTAATAATGAATATTTAGTTGGTAACCCTTATGCTTCTGCTATTGATGCTCATCAGTTTATAATGGACAATGCACCTACTATTGATGCAGCTGGTGCGACTACCGGTACATTATACTTCTGGGAACATTGGGGCGGAGGATCTCATCTTCTAGCAGAATACCAAGGTGGTTACGCTACCTATAATTTATCTGGTGCTACTCCTGCTGCTTCTTATGGAACAAATGACCCTATGGTTGCTACTGGTGGTACGCCTTCTAAATTACCTGGTCGTTATATTCCGGTTGGACAAGGATTCTTCGTTAAAAGTGAAGCTACTGGTACTATCAGATTTACTAATGCGCAACGTGTTTTTGAAAAAGAAGGCAGCTCTTCTTCTACTTTTGTTAGAATTGCTAATACTAACGAAAGCGCGTCTACATACAATATTGATAACCGTTTAAAAATTAGACTTGGTATTAATACTGTTAATGGTATACATAGACAACTATTAGTTACTCAAG
>NZ_JAYMEE010000075.1:0-2479 GCF_037029245.1 Mesoflavibacter sp. CH_XMU1422-2
CAACAATGTATAACCGCAATTACGGCGGATTCGACTACGTCCGAATCCACTCGGAATTGCTAACGTCAGTTCTTAACCGAAAATTATTAACTTGAAAACCGTAACTGACGGTTATACGGGACCGTTGTAAACAATTTACGAAAACCGAGAAACTGAAATAAATAATGGCAAAATTTTTAAACACGACAGGTGTTTCATATCATTTAGAAGAACTGATTAAAAACACGAAAGACCGATTGATTTTGATAAGTCCATATCTTCAATTTCATAAACGAGTAAAAGACCATTTAGAAAACCTAAATATTCAAAAAAGAGATATCCGAATTATTTATCGAGAAAACAAATTACAAGTGGAAGAAAGTAATTGGTTGGAAAGCCAAATTGGAATTAGGACAAGTCTTTGTAATTCACTTCACGCTAAATGCTATCTGAACGAAAATGAGGCAATAGTAACTTCAATGAATTTATACTCATTCTCACAGCAGAATAATGACGAAATGGGAATTCACGTCACTAAAGAAAAAGACGCTGATTTATATAACGATATCTATAATGAAGTTCAAAGACTATTAACAATAAGTGAGGAAATTCGAGTTTCAGTCAAGAAAATTGATAAAGAAATTGAACAGAAAACTGAAAAGACCTTTAAGAAAGTTCAAGAAAACAAAGACTTTTCAAAATCCAAATTACTCACAACTAAAGAATTGTCAAAAGTTACTGGATTAAGCAGTAGAAAAGTAAATAGTTGGTTTACTGACAACAAATTGATGTATAAGAAAGAAGATGATTGGATAACAACAAAACGTGGAAAGGAATCTGGAGGAGTTGAAAAGAATGGACAATATGGACAATTTGTTGTTTGGCCAGAAGATATTGCAAAACATATAACGGAATAAAAAACTGTTTACAACAATGGCTATAAGTAATTGCTTGTTCTCGCCTACTTCTGAAAATCCTCGCGGATTTTCAGTTTGGTGTGTACTTTCAAAATTGAGTACTAACCCACGCAACTACTCATAGCCGAGACCGTTGTACACCATTTAAAAAAACCTATGAAAAAACTATTAATACTGCTTATTCTATTTAACCTATTTGCTTGTCAGAAAGAATCAAAAAAGTCTGATTTAATTCATTTAAAACTTAAAGAAATTGAAGGTTACGGACCTTTTGAAAAGCGATTTGGATTTTTGGATTGGACACCACTGACTGAAAAAGGAATTTGGGGAAATACCAAAGTTGAAACAACTGGAACACCAAAAAATTGGACTAAATCAAATGTAACCCAAGTATGGTTTGATGCGCATCAATTTGCTTATCAAAACTACAAACAAGGAAATTTAAGTGATGAATTCTTCAATGACTTAAAAGTATCCTGGAAAATTGATTTAAACAAAAGAAAATTATCTGAAAAGCCTATTAATTGTTTTGTCCACGTAGCAATCGGAAAAAATCAAAATGATGAACTTGAATATATTATTGACACAAACTATGACAATGATTTTTCCGATGAACAAATACTAAAACCAACACCTAGAGCATTTGAATTAGACTATCAAAAGTTAATAGACAATTCTAAATCAGTAGTTGCACAAATAAGTACAAATAATGGAATCAAGGAAAAAGAAATAAAAATTCTAGTCCTTTCAACGAGCGATGGAGATTTAATTTACAATTTCCCCAAAATTGCAGAAACCTTTTATCAGGAAAATAGAATTTTAGTAAGCAATGGATTTTCAAATCTCACTTATGATGATAAAAGTTTAATTGCAATTGATAATGAGAGTTCTGAGTTTGTGAATTTTAATGAATTTATTGAGATAGATAATAAGCTTTATAAAAACCTTGGAGTTGATATAAACTCAAACGAACTTCGACTGCAAGAAATGCCAGAGGACACTATTTTATATTCTTCAAGAGTCGGATTTAATGCAAAACCATTTGTAGTTAAACAGCTTGAATCGAATGACTCTTTAAATCTAAATTTTTTCCAAGACAAACTTTTATATTTAGAGTTTTGGGGAACTTGGTGCGCACCTTGTATCAATGAAATTCCTAATTTAAAAAAGGCTTACGATGAAACAGATAGAAATGATGTTGAATTCTTAGGCGTTGCTGTATTCGATACAAAAGAAATGCTAAAAAGTGCAATTGAGAAATACGAAATAAATTGGCCTCAGGTTTTAGATGCAGATTCAGATAAATTCAAAGAAAACTATAATGTAACTGGCTACCCAACCTCATTTTTAATTGATAAAAAAGGAAAAATAATTGCAAAGAACCTAAGAGGAGAAAAACTTTTAGACACTTTGAATTACTATTTAAAAGAAACGAAATAAAAACGGTGTACAACAACGGCTATAGTTCATTACGGCTGAAATTCCTAATCGGAATTTCGAGCCTTTTTGCTAAATTTATGGTTACGGCGGAATGATACTCGCGTACCATTCCGTAACGAAACCATAGCCAAAACCGTTGGTTG
>NZ_JAYMEE010000076.1:0-1886 GCF_037029245.1 Mesoflavibacter sp. CH_XMU1422-2
CGTTGTGCATAATGTAAAACCAACCTATGAGCCATAAATTAACAACCATAGAAATTCAGAACTTCAAGTCAATTATTGCAATTGAATTTGAACTTTCTGAGTACACACCATTAGTTGGTTATAATAATGCAGGAAAATCCAATATTCTTGAAGCGATAAAATGGGTATTACGCAAAAGTTCACTTAAATCAACGGATTTTAATGATGTTAATAGTCCTGTTATTATGACAGCGAAAATAGACGGTATTAGTAAAACAATACTTGAAAATTTAAATGCTACTCATAGGCAAAGAATTGAACCTTTTTTAGACTCAGAGTCACTAACCATAAGAAGAACTCAATCAACACCTAATGCAACTGCTGCACAAATTCGTTTAGAAGTTCTTAATCCTGAAGACGGACAATGGCAATCTAATCCAACAGGAATTGATAATGCAATTAAAGATTTATTTCCAGAACCAATACATATTGGAGCAATGGAAAATTCAGAAGAAGATGTTAGCAAATCAAAATCGGGAACAACAATTGGAAAGTTGCTTTCAGAAATAATTGGTCCTATAGAAGAACAATATGGTGACCAATTGAGAACAGTTTTGGATGGACTTAAAAATGTTTTAGATGCAGACGGAGAAAATAGAGCTACTGAATTGAGTGAATTTGACCAACAAGTCAATGAAAAATTAGATGCATTTTTCCCTGACATTAATGTTAAGGTTCACGTACCAACACCGGAACTTAAAGAGGTATTTACAAAGGGAACAATTAAAGTTTATGAAAACCAAAGTTTAAATGGCACAGATGTTTCTGCGTTGGGACACGGAGCTCAACGTTCAATTCAGATGACTTTAATTCGACATCTCGCTGATTTAAAAATAGCATCTCAAGAACAGACAACTACCACTCTATTATTAATAGATGAGCCTGAACTTTATTTACATCCTCAAGCAATAGAGATTCTACGAGTTTCTTTGAAAACACTTGCTAATCAAGGATACCAAATAATATTCACTACTCACTCACCATTTATGATAACCGAAAAAGATGTGGCTAATACAATCTTAATTAGGAAAAACTCAACACTTGGAACACATAAACGTAGTTCTTTAAAATCAGCAATACCACAAGTAGAACAAGAGGCTCAACATCAATTAACATTACTATTTGCTTTGAGTAATTCAAGTAACATTTTATTCTCTGAACGAGTGGTTTTGACAGAGGGAAAAACAGAAAAGAGGCTTGTTCCATTTTTAATAGAGGTAATCACAAATAATACTCTTGGCACACATAAATGTGCATTGGTAAAACAAGGAGGTTCGGGTAATACACGAAAATCTAAAATGGTTCTTGAAATGATGGATTTACCTTGTAAGGCTATAGTTGATTTAGATTACGCTTTTAAACACGCAGTTGATGACGGGTTTTTGGAAGCTGACGATGATGATATAACAGCTTGTATCGCAGAATTAGCATCTATTGCAACACCAAATGGAATTACACTAGATAATGGATTACCAACAAATAGAAATAGTTCAATGTCAGCAGCAGAAGCTTTTGCGCTTCTAGCACAACAACCAAATATTCAAACTAACATTGAAAATCTAAAAACCAAATTACTAGCTGAAAATATTTGGATTTGGAAAAAAGGAACTATAGAAAAGCATCTCAATTTAACAGGCAAAACAGAATCTGTTTGGGCAAATTTTGTGAACGATATTGAAAACGATGGAATTGAAACAACTTTACCAAATGACCATACGGAAATTACAGAATGTATAAATTGGATATTAACTTAAAAACACTATGCACAACAATGGCTATAAGTAATTGCTTGTTCTCGCCTACTTCTGAAAATCCTCGCGGATTTTCAGTTTGGTGTGTACTTGCAA
>NZ_JAYMEE010000077.1:0-2709 GCF_037029245.1 Mesoflavibacter sp. CH_XMU1422-2
GGGTGCCTTACAATGGTGAACATAGAAGTACTCTAGCAATAAATAATTAATATTTTACTTGTTTATTGCCTCAGTTCTTTGTTAACTACAGTATTGTGTTGATTTATGTGATTCAGCTGGCTAAATTGTAAAGAGAAAACTTGTTTTTATTCCGCTTTATTTTCACGTAACATTCCGTTTTGTCGTTTCAGTTTTTAAGTTTCAGTTCCATTTTGAGCGACAGAATTCGACCGCAATTTATTCAATTCTGCACGAGTCTGTTTTAGAGTTCAGTTACGTTTTTACATTTTTAAATTCAGATCCGTAACAGGCTAAAATTCTGTTTTCAATTTTTTAGAGTTACGTTGCTAAAACTCCGCACAAATTGAGCGTTTTTTGTTGATGCAATATTGTAGTTAACGGTCAAGTGTATGAGCAGTGGCGGGTTTTATGCACTAACTGTTCGGTTTAGCACAAAGATAGCTAAAAAGCAGAAACTTTGGTTTTGGCACTTTCCCCGCTATTGCTTATTCACCTTGTTAGGTGCTGGCATTTTTACACGAATTTCATTGGATATTTCGTCTTTATTTGTCCTTTTGCAATCTTTTTAAGTTTGGATTCCATCAGCCTTCTGGTCAATGGTTTTAGATAGTCAAGATACAAAATTCCTTCTGTGTGGTCGTATTCGTGCTGTATCATTCTTGCGGTCGTTCCGCTAAATGTCTTTGTTTGAAAGTCAAAATCTTTGTTGTAATATTCTATGCTAATCGTCCAAGGTCTTTTTACTTTTTCCGATAAATTTGGGATACTTAAACAGCCTTCTTCGTCTTCCCAAAGCTCTGCGGAACGTTTAATGATTTTTGCGTTGATAAAAGTTTCCATTATTCCTTTGTCGTCTTTGTCAAAATAGATTTCCCTGTCCGCTTCGTCAAGATTTTCAAAAGTTGTTTTACTGTCCACTACAAAAAGTCTTATCGGAAGTCCGATTTGTGGCGAAGCCAATCCGCAACCATTGGCGTTTTTCATTGTTTCCCACATATCGGCTATTAGCTTGTCCAACTCGGGATAATTCTTTTCGATGTCGTTGCACTTTTGTTTTAAAATGCTGTGTCCGTATGCTAAAATAGGTCGTTTCATTCCTTTGCTTTTTATCGCAAAGTTCCAAAGAATGAACAAGGTTGGCAATGAACCTATGTTAAGTAATCTGTCTGCGAATACGGCTCAAGCCCTGTGGCGTTATTCCGATGTAGGAAGCCACGTATTTTAGCGGAATGAATTTTAAAATGTCGGGCTGTTCGCTGAACAGTCTTAAATAACGCTCTTTCGCATTGTATTTAAGCAAGGACAGTTCACGTTTGCTTTTAGCCAAAAACAATTTTTCGGAAGCGAAGCGTCCTAAATAATTCCCAACTTTGGTCTGGGCATACACTTTTTGCAAATCGTCAAAGGAAATTTGCTAAACAACGGTTTCCGTCAATGCCTGTAATTCGTATTCGGACGGTGTTTGCGTGAGAAAAGAGTCGTAAGCACAGGTAAATTCTTTGTCGAAACTGAAATTAAAAGTCAGTTCGTTTTCATCATCGGGAATGTAAAACCGAACGATGCCCGTTTCAACGAATGAAAGGTAATTTTCCGTTTCGCCCTGCCGTGTGATGATTTGGTTTTTGGCAAACACTTTTCTGTCAAAATGTGAAGCTATAAATTCCCATTCCGATTCTTGTAGCTTTACGATTCTTTCATAGTATTCTCTTATGTGTCCCATTTTTGACGGTTTTTTGTTCTGCTTGCACCTAACGGTTTGTGTATAATTAGTTGCGGACATTTCCGCCGGAAATTGTCCGCCTGAAGTAAATATAATTGATTGCAATGAATTCCGACTAAGGAATTCAACCGCAATTAATTATACACCTTGTTGGCAGTAGTATTTTATTCAAGGGTTTTCTCAAAAATTGAAAATTTAAGATTATTCCCTATTCCTAATTTCTGGCATTTTTGTTTAAAATCCGATTCACTACGGAAGCTAAAATGGGTATATGGATTATTCCCATTTTTCTTCCCCGTATCAATTATATGGTAGATGGTAATTTCTTTATATGGACTGAGGCTATCGGGGATATAACTATATCTATTTTCAGTATGGTACCACTTTCCCCTTTCAAGATACACGGTGTCGCCCTCCTTCAAGAAAACAGTGTCCTTTAGATGTTTTACTGGATAGTGTCCACGATCATTTTTATTCCATCCATCATATAGACTGTTTTCCAAGGAGTCTGCAATAAAAGGATGTTGTTTTGCAATTATAAATCGGTTGTTAAATCCCACCGCGAAAACAGTCTTAGGAATAATGATATTTTGAATTGAACCATAAACATTTTCTGTGGTGCAATAAACTATTTGTTGATTCTTTTTGTAGTCAAGCCAATAAAGCCAGTAGTTTTTTATCAATGGTTTCTGAACGTAAGGATTATCGCCAAAAAGACAACTCGTAAGAACTAGACAAATGATAAAACCTAATGCAATTTTCCTCATTTTATTGTCAGAGTTTAATATAACTGCCAACGGTTTTGGCTATGATACGTTGCGGAAAAATCCGCAGGATTCTTTCCGCTATAGCCGAAAGATAGTAAATTGCAATGAAATTCCGATAGGAAATTCAGTAGCAATTGAATATATACCTCTTAAGTTAGCAATCTATTAACTTTAACATTTAATCATAAAGAACCAAAGAGA
>NZ_JAYMEE010000078.1:0-1070 GCF_037029245.1 Mesoflavibacter sp. CH_XMU1422-2
GAAATTCATTGCAATTTTCTATCTTTCAGCTCAATCGGAAAATCGTACCGATTTTCCGCAACTGAAATTTATACGCTAACGTTGCCAGTAATTTGAATGAAACAAACATTATTTATAATATCAATCTTTTTGACTCTGAATTTATTCGGACAAAAGTCAGATATAGAGAATTTGATTAATCAAGTTGCTAAAGCCGAAATCCCTGAAAATTTTGAATACTATTTTTTAGTACCTAAAAGTCTAGAACAAGAAAAAATAGATGATTCATTACAAAATTATCAAATTCGAGAATTAAAAATGGTTGACAAGGACTTTCCAGAAAACTTTATTTATGCACAACCACACAATGAAACTGCTAACTGGAAAAATTATAATCTAAATGAAGCAAAATTTGTTTCTGACGAATATAATTACAATCACATTTTATCACCACCACAAACGAAAAAAATAAAATTTGTCAAATACAACATTGACCCAAAAAAATATGATAGTCTAATCGAGAATAAAGAGCCATATACATTAATTCTAAAAAAGAAATGGTTGTGGAATAAAAAAAGAATTTGGAATAATAAAAAGCTCTATGCTGACTTCATTGAAAGTTGGAAAATGGACGACAAAAACAATCCTGAAGAAACAGTTTATTATCATTTTTCCAAACCAATATTTTCAGAAAATAAAAAGTATGCAATAATTTCTGTATTTAAAAAAAGACGCTGCAACGGAAATGGATTTACAGGACTGTACAGAAATGACAATGGAATTTGGAATAAGATAATGGAATTTAATCAAATTGGTTCTGAAACTATCTCAACACACATAAGATGTGAAGAAATGAAAATAGTTGACTATGAATAAAAAACTACTGGCAACAATGTATAACCGCAATTACGGCGGATTCGACTGCGTCCGAATCCACTCGGAATTGCTAACATCAGTGCTAAACTGAAAAACATTATCTTTAATCCCGTAACTGACGGTTATACGAGACCGTTGTAAATAATTATGAAATACTCATTCCTTATAATAATTTTAATGACATTCTTGAACTCTTTTAGTCAAGAATCAAAAGA
>NZ_JAYMEE010000079.1:0-797 GCF_037029245.1 Mesoflavibacter sp. CH_XMU1422-2
ACGTTGTAAGTAATCTTGAAAAAAGATGTTCAAAAGGAAAAAATTCAAATATTCGGACTTAAAACCAGGTGACAGAATTCGCAAATTAGTAGAAGAATATGTCGAACCTGAATTGTCCGCAATCGGATTTAAACTTTTAAAATCTGAACTGACTTTTAAGCGGAAAGTTGGAAATTTTACTCAAGAAATTTATTTCGCAAAAAATCAAAGGAATTTTGGAAATACAGTTGTTTCGTTTTGGACAATACTTTCTGTTAAATCTAATTTTTATGTCAAATGGCACGAGAAAACTTACGGATTTAAGCCAATGAATGAGTTCATTGATTCTTGGTATGACAACCATATCAAAACTTGGAATTCGCAATACTGGAATGGCGGACAATATGACTTGACAAAATTTGACAACGTCAAACTAATGAATGATTTGACAAAAAATGTTCTGAATATCGGAATTCCGTTACTCAATGAAGCTTCAGATTGGGAAACTGCTGCAGATTATCAAGTGAGAAACCAAAAGTTCGGATTCATTTCCAAAATCTTTGACTTTTATGTACTAGCAGATAAAAAAGAAAAAGCGATTGAAGCACTACAAATTGCAGAGGATTTTTTTAAGAATTTGGAAGATGTGCCCGAAGAAAGGTTTGAGGAAATAAAAGTAAAAAAAGACTACTTACAACAATGGCTATAATTCATTGTGGTTTTTTGCCACACCAAAGTAAAAGTATAAATCAAACGGCTGGATTTCGGCGGAATAATCCTGCGGATGATTCCACAACGAAATCATAGCCGAGACCGTT
>NZ_JAYMEE010000080.1:0-782 GCF_037029245.1 Mesoflavibacter sp. CH_XMU1422-2
CTATTGAAGATACAACTGCGCCTGACTTAGCGTTATGTTCGGATGTGGCTGATGAAACTATTGAATGTGATGGCGCTAACAACACTACTTTAGCATCTAATTGGAATGCGGCTAACATCGCGGCTTTACAAACGTGTCCTACGGATAGTTGTGATGCAGATGCTAACTACACCGTAACGTCTGACTTCGACTTTAATAACTTTGTGAGTGCTTGTGGTCTTGGTGGTACTATCACAGTAAACTATACGGTAGCGGATGACTGTGGGAACATAGCGTCTACTTCAGCAACGTTAACTATTGAAGATACTACTGCGCCAGACTTAGCACTTTGTTCAGATGTTTCAGATGAAACTATTGAATGTGATGGTAACAATAACAGTACTTTAGCATCTGATTGGAATGCTGCTAACATCGCTGCTTTACAAACGTGTCCTACGGATAGTTGTGATACGGATGCTAACTACACCGTAACGTCTGATTTCGACTTTAATAACTTTGTGAGTGCTTGTGGTCTTGGTGGTACTATCACTGTAAACTATACGGTAGCGGATGACTGTGGGAACATAGCGTCTACTTCAGCAACGTTAACTATTGAAGATACAACTGCGCCTGACTTAGCGTTATGTTCGGATGTGGCTGATGAAACTATTGAATGTGATGGCGCTAACAACAGTACTTTAGCATCTGATTGGAATGCTGCTAACATCGCGGCTTTACAAACGTGTCCTACGGATAGTTGTGATGCGGATGCGAGTTATACTGTAACGTCTGACTTCGACTTT
>NZ_JAYMEE010000080.1:792-1171 GCF_037029245.1 Mesoflavibacter sp. CH_XMU1422-2
GTCTACTTCAGCAACGTTAACTATTGAAGATACTACTGCGCCAGACTTAGCACTTTGTTCAGATGTTTCAGATGAAACTATTGAATGTGATGGTAACAATAACAGTACTTTAGCATCTGATTGGAATGCGGCTAACATCGCGGCTTTACAAACGTGTCCTACGGATAGTTGTGATGCAGATGCTAACTATACCGTAACGTCTGACTTCGACTTTAATAACTTTGTGAGTTCTTGTGGTCTTGGTGGTACTATCACTGTAAACTATACAGTAGCTGATGATTGTGGAAAAATAGCTTCTACTTCAGCAACGTTAACTATTGAAGATACTACTGCGCCAGACTTAGCACTTTGTTCAGATGTTTCAGATGAAACTATTGAA
>NZ_JAYMEE010000080.1:1181-1470 GCF_037029245.1 Mesoflavibacter sp. CH_XMU1422-2
GGTAGCGGATGACTGTGGGAACATAGCGTCTACTTCAGCAACGTTAACTATTGAAGATACTACTGCGCCAGACTTAGCGTTATGTTCGGATGTGGCTGATGAAACTATTGAATGTGATGGTGCTAATAACACTACTTTAGCATCTAATTGGAATGCGGCTAACATCGCGGCTTTACAGACGTGTCCTACGGATAGTTGTGATGCAGATGCAAACTACACCGTAACGTCTGACTTCGACTTTAACAACTTTGTTAATACTTGTGGACTTGGTGGTACTATCACTGTAAAC
>NZ_JAYMEE010000080.1:1480-1683 GCF_037029245.1 Mesoflavibacter sp. CH_XMU1422-2
TTCTACTTCAGCAACGTTAACTATTGAAGATACAACTGCGCCTGACTTAGCGTTATGTTCGGATGTGGCTGATGAAACTATTGAATGTGATGGCGCTAACAACACTACTTTAGCATCTGATTGGAATGCTGCTAATATCGCGGCTTTACAAACGTGTCCTACGGATAGTTGTGATGCAGATGCTAACTATACCGTAACGTCTG
>NZ_JAYMEE010000080.1:1693-1769 GCF_037029245.1 Mesoflavibacter sp. CH_XMU1422-2
TTCAGATGAAACTATTGAATGTGATGGTGCTAATAACAGTACTTTAGCATCTAATTGGAATGCGGCTAACATCGCG
>NZ_JAYMEE010000080.1:1788-2050 GCF_037029245.1 Mesoflavibacter sp. CH_XMU1422-2
TACTGTAAACTATACGGTAGCGGATGACTGTGGGAACATAGCGTCTACTTCAGCAACGTTAACTATTGAAGATACAACTGCGCCTGACTTAGCGTTATGTTCGGATGTGGCTGATGAAACTATTGAATGTGATGGCGCTAACAACAGTACTTTAGCATCTGATTGGAATGCGGCTAATATCGCGGCTTTACAAACGTGTCCTACGGATAGTTGTGATGCAGATGCTAACTATACCGTAACGTCTGACTTCGACTTTAATAAC